>DASXAI010000110.1:0-4084 GCA_036406775.1 Acidimicrobiales bacterium | reverse complement strand
GCGCGACGTGCTCATGGCCGCTCCTCTGGCAGCCTGAAGTCGATGCGCTTTATGAGGACCACCGCGAGCGCGATGGCGGCGAGCGCCACGGTCAAGACGATCAGATATGGCAGCACCGACATCAGGTCGCCGTGGAACGCCTCGGTCTCGGTCTGCAGTACTCGGAGGATGCCAATCAGGATGAAGATGATGCCGAGACCGAGGCAGAACACACCGGCCAGCCCGAGCGCCATGGCCTTGAAGCCGCCCTTGAGCGGCCCCACGGTCTCCTGTAGCGCATAGGTCTTGACGGTGTCGAGGAGGTCGCTGACCTCGTCGCTGCGGCGGGCCTTCTCGTCCAGCATGCGGGCGCCTTCCTAGCACGCCCGACGTAGGGGCGCGCGCGTTCACCTCGCGATGCGGAAGCGGAGGCGGTCCTCGGCCTCGCCCAGGTACGTCGCGAGCCGCGCCAGGCGGGCGCCCGGGCCGGGCGCGGCGAGGAGCTGGTACTGGTCGTCGGGGCCGAGTGGCGCCAAGGCGCTGGCGTGGTACGTGGCCAGCACCGGGTCGTCGGAGACTTCGGTGGCCACGGGCGGCGACGGGTCGCCCAGCTCGGTCTGCAGCGCAAGCACGCGACGGAGGTGGGCCAGCACCTCCGCCAGCGCACCGTCGGTCACGTCGTCGTCGACGTCGGGCCAGTCGTCCACGTCGGCGAGCGGGTACGGATCGTCCGGCAGCCACTCGCGCACGGCGATGCGCCGGGTCCCGACGGTCATCAGCGCCGACCGGCCGTCGGGCAGGGTCGCCACCTCCACGATGCGGGCCACCGTCCCGACATCGCGCCGGACGTCGCCGCCGCCCACCTCACGACCGCGCTCGATCAGCACGACGCCGAACTCGGGCTCCCCCGCGAGGCAGTCGGTCACGAGCGCCCGGTAGCGCGGCTCGAAGACGTGGAGCGGCAGCACGGCGCCCGGCAGCAGCACGGTGCCGAGCGGGAACATCGGCAGACGGCTCATCTGCTTCCCGTCGCCACCGGCGCCGGCGAGAACGGCGCCAGGTCGGGGTGGTACGGGTAGCTGGCGAGCACTGTGCCCAGCCGGTCGAAGAGCGACGCCGCGCTCTCACGCGAGTTCGGCCCGTTGTACACGAAGGCGAACGTGACGGTGTGCCCGTCGTCGGCGGGGAGGAAGCCGGTGAGCGCCTTGGCGCCCGTGAGGGTGCCCGTCTTGCCCCGGAGCTTGCCCGCCACCGGGTTGCCGGCGAAGTAGCCCTGCAGGGTGCCGGTCTGGTTGGCGATCGGCAGCGCCGCCGCCAGCGGGCCGGCCGAACCGGCGTGGTCCATGACCGCCAGCAGCGCCTGGCACGTGAGGCGGTCGTTGCGGTCGAGCCCGGACCCGTCCACCAACGCCAGCCCGTCGACGGGCACGCCCCAGGCCGCCAGCGTGCTCGTCACCACCTGCAGCCCGGCCTCCCGCGTCCCCTGCCCGGCGACCGCCTTGCCGAGCTCCTTCAGGAGCAACTCGGCCGTGTTGTTGTCGCTGGTCTGCAGCATCTCGTTCAGGATGTCGGTCAGCGGGGGCGATTGGATGCTGGCGACGGCGCCGGCGTCGGCGGCAGCCGCGCCCGACCGGGCCCCGCCCACCTGCACGCCACGGGCGCGCAGCTGGTTGACGAAGTCGGCGGCGGCGTCCTGGGCCGGATCGGCGGCCAGCGTGAATCGGGGCGCGAACGTGGCGAAGGCGTCGTCCACCATCAGCGCGCCGAGCGGCCCGGCTTCGAGGCCGGTGGCGTACGACGCCGGCCACGACGGCACGAACCGCTCCTGGTCGTAGCGGCTGTCGTCACCCACGACCGCCGGTGCTTGGGTGATGCCGGCGGCGACGACGGCGTCGGCGAGCGACTCGAATGGCGTGCGCACGGCGATGGGTGCCTCTTGCAGCTGGCCCGGTCCGTTGCGCTGGGCCGCCGCCGTGGCGGCGTCGAGGTACGCCTGGGTGCCGAGCACCGGGTCGCCGCCGCCCACGAGGTACAGCGTGCCGTCGGCGCCACGCGTGACGGTCGTGCTGTACCGGTAGTCAGGTCCGAGCTTCTCGAGGGCGACGGCACCGACGACCAGCTTCATGTTCGACGCCGGCAGCACCGGCTCGGCGCCGTTCGAGTCGAACACGACCGCACCGTCGACCGCCGCCGTCACACAGGACGGAGCGGGCAGTGTGCCGGCGAAGGCGGTGAGCCCGGCCACCAGATCCTTGGTCGAGAGCTGCCCAGTGACCGTGCCGGGCAGGCGCCGGCTCGACAGCAGCGGTGTCTGCACGTGGACGGGCTGGGGCGGCGGGACGACGGACACCGCGGGCGGCTCGCCGCGTTCGGCCGTGTCCGCCGACGAGGTCGCGACCCAGATGAGCAGCGCGCTCGGCACGATCACGAGCACGGCCAGCAACGCCCCGAGGCGACGCCGCCCGGCGCGTCGGGACCGGTCGGTGAGGAGCTTCTTCATCGCCGCCGCTCCAGGAAGCGGGCGTAGCGGTAGAGGTGACCGAGGGCGGCGACGGCGCGGTTGGGCGACTGGTAGCAGAGCCGGCCCGTCGCTCGCACGGCGGCGGGGCCGGGGTTGGTGGGATCAGCCGCGCCGAGCTCGGAGGCGGTCAGCACCGGTTTGCCGGTGGCGTCGCTGACGGCCGCCGCCGTCTCGGCGAAGCGGGCGTCCTGGCGTTCGTGGTACTCGACGATGCGCTCGAGGCCGAAGTGCGGATAGAAGCGGCCGCCGCGCATCAGCTTGGCCTCGTTCGACTGGATGCCGAGCCCGAGGTAGATCACGGCGTGGACGTCGGGGTGCTCGGCCACGAGCGCCAGTACGTCGGGAATGGTGTCCCTGGTTTCGGCGCCCGCCAGGTCGACGGGGTTGGCCCGGCTCCAACGGGGCGGCAGCTCGGTGTCGATGGCGGCCCGGAGGTCGTCGGGCAGCGGCAGCAGCGTCAGGTCGCGATGGGTGGTGAGGGCGTCGGCCGTCATCACACCCCAGCCGCCGGCGGTCGTCACGACGACGACGTTCGGGCCGGTCGGCAACGGCTGCGTGGCGAAGGTCGCGGCCGCCTCGAAGCCCTCCTCCACCGTGGCGGCGCGGATGACGCCGGCCTGGCTCATGGCGCCGTCGAAGACGCGGTCGTCGGCGGCCAGGGCGCCGGTGTGCGACGCCGCCGCCCGCTGCCCGCCCTCGGTGGCGCCGCCCTTCACGACCACGAGCGGCATCCGCGGCGTGATGGCCCGGACCCCGTCGAAGAACTGGCGACCGTCGCCGATGCTCTCGACGTAGGCGAGCCCCACGGCCGTCTCGTCGTCGTCGGCGAAGAACTCGAGGTAGTCGGCCACACCGACGGCGGCGGCGTTGCCGGCCGAGACGGCGCGGCTCACACCGACACCCGACTGGCGGGCCATGTTCATCAGGCTCGACACGATGTTGCCCGACTGGCTGGCCAGGCCGATGCCGCCCGCCGGCGGATACGGCCCCACGATCTGGGCGCACAACTTGGCCGGTGTCGACACCAGGCCCTGGCCGTTGGGGCCGGCCAGGAGGATGCCGAGGTCGTCGGCCAGGTCGACCAGGTCACGCTCGGCCCGCCGGCCGTCGTCGCCAGTCTCGCTGTAGCCCGCCGTCGTGACGAAGGCGGCGCGGATGCCCTTGCGGGCGCACGCCTTCAACACGTCAGGGTTGGCGGCCATCGGCGTACACACCATCACGAGGTCGGCGGCGCCGTCGGGGATCTCGTCGAGGCTCGCCACCGTGCGCAGACCGAGCACCTCCTCGCCCTGCCGGTTGGTGCCGAACACGCGGCCCTCGTAGCCGCACGCCAGGATGTTGTGGAGCGACACGAACCCGAACTTGCCGGGGTGCGACGACGCCCCCGCCACCACGACGCCCTTGGGGTCGAACAAGGCGTGGAACTGCTCGGCGGTCGGTCGGGTCACACCGTGGCTCCGCCGTCCAGCACGACGAGGGCATCCACCGCCACCGGGGCGCCCGCCGTGACGATCAGCGGGTTGAGGTCGACGGACGCCACATCCGGGCGGGCCACGGCCAGGTCCGACAGACCAGTGAGCACGT
>DASXAI010000109.1:0-2845 GCA_036406775.1 Acidimicrobiales bacterium | reverse complement strand
CGCTACCACTCGCTGACCGTCGAGCGCGAGACCATCCCGTCGTCCCTCGAGGTGTCGGCCGAGGCGCCGGACGGCACGGTGATGGGTCTGCGCCATCGTGACCTTCCGGTGGAGGGCGTGCAGTTCCATCCGGAATCGATCCTCACGGTCGCTGGTCACGACCTGTTGCGGAACTTCCTCGGGATGGCGGCGGCCAGCCGCGCTTGACGCACGAACAGCCCGACCTGCGGGCGGCGGCGTCAGGTCGCGGGCGGTGCCGCCGGGGCGGTCGTGGTCGGCGGGTTGGTGGTGGTGGTCGGTGGCGGCCCGGGGTTGCCGATCTGGAGGGTGACCGTCGAGCCGGGCGCGGCCTGGTCCCCGCCCGACGGGTTCTGGTCGAACACGACGTTGGCCTGCGGCGAACCGAACGGCACGTCCACCATCACGACGCGCGACTTGAGGTTGGCGTTCTGGAGCGTGTCGCGGGCCTGGGACTCGCTCATCCCGACGACGTTCGGGACGTCCACCGGCGCGGCGCCGGTCGACACGACCAGCAGCACCGAGCTGCCCTTGTTCACCTGCTGTCCAGCGGGGGGATCGGTGCGGATCACGTTCCCGGCTGGGATGAGGTCGTTCGACTCGCTCTGGGTCTTCGTGGTGAGTCCGAGCGTGCCCAGTTGGTTCGCCGCGCTGTCAGCGCTGACGTTCACCACGTTCGGGACCGTGACCGTCCCGGGACCCTTCGACACGGTGAGCGTGACGACAGTGTCGCCGCCGACCTGGCCGGGCGGCGGGTCCTGAGCGATGACCTCGCCGACGGGCTTGTCCGACTCGACCTGGTTGATCTTGTAGGGCACGTTGTTCTGCTTCAGCACGGTGATGACGTCGTTCACCTGGTAGCCGACGAAGTTGCCGAGCTGGAAGGGTGCCTTGGGCGGGTTGTACGTGAGCGTGACCACACCCGTGGTCGGGTCGAGCTGCGCGTTCGGCGCGGGATCCTGCTTGTAGACGATGTTCTCGCCAACGGCCGGGTCCGGGCTGGGGACCGGCGTCGGCTTGATCGTGCCGCGGAATCCGGCCGCCTTGAGCTCGGCCACCGCGTCGTCGAGGGTCTTGTTGGTGAGCGTCGGCATGGCGATCGGCGTCGGCGCAGCCGGTGTCTCGTCCTTGAGCGCCTGGTAGAGGAGGAAGCCACCGAGGCCGAGGACGAGCAGGGCGAGGATGATGCCCGCCCACAGCCAGCCCGACCGGCGGTGCTCCTCGACGTAGGGGCCGGTGGGCGGCGCGCCGCCGGGCGAGGTGGCCGGTGCAGTGGCCCACGCCGGTGACTGCTGTGGCATCACCTGCGTGCCCGGTGCGGCGGCCACCACGGTGGTAGGCGCCGCGGCCGCGACTGGCGGTTGGGCGGCGGTGGCGGCAACGGCGGCCGCGCCCGCTCCGGCGACTGCCGCAGCTCCGGCGACGGCGGCGGCCTGGCTGAGGGCGGCCGGACGCTGACCCTCGCGGAACAGGTTCAGGTCGATCCGCAGGTCGTCGGCGTTCGCGTAGCGCGCGGCCGGGTTCTTGGCCAGCAGTTTGGCGACGATCGCCTCGTAGGCGACGGGCACGGTCGGCGTGAGGTCGCGCAAGCGGGGCGGCGCTTCGTGCACCTGCTTGTACGCGATCGACACCGGGTTGTCGCCGGCAAACGGTGGCCGGCCGCCGACCATCTCGTACATGACGATGCCGAGCGAGTACAGGTCGCTGCGCGGGTCCGGCGTCGCCCCTTGCGCCTGTTCCGGCGAGAAATAGGCCGCGGTGCCCATCACCGAACCGGCCTGGGTGAGCCCGGAGTCGGTGCCGGCGTTGGCGACGCGGGCGATGCCGAAGTCGGCGACCTTCACCTCGCCGGCGTTGGTGACGAGGATGTTCCCCGGCTTGACGTCGCGGTGCACGACGCCGTTGCGATGGGCGAAGCCGAGCGCCGCGGCCACCTCGGCTGAGATGTCGGCAGCGCGGGTGGGAAGCAGCTTGCCCTCGGCCCGGAGCACGTCGGCGAGCGTGCGCCCGTTCACGTATTCCATGACGATGAAGTAGGTGCCGCCCTGCTGACCCCAGTCGTAGACGGCGACGATGTTCGGATGGGTCAGGTTGGCGGCCGCCTGGGCTTCGCGGCGGAATCGGGCGACGAAGCTGGGATCGGTGGCGAACTCCGGGAACAGCACTTTCACCGCGACGCGGCGCTCGAGCAGGCGGTCGCGGGCGAGATAGACATCGGCCATCCCACCGCGCCCGAGGCGCTGCTGGATCTCGTAGCGGTCGTTGAAGACCAGGGTTTCACCGACAGACATGGCGACAGCAGGTTAGTGATGAGGCGTCGTTTTTCTGGGTCACGCTCGTCTCGGGGCTGGTGATGGGACGTCTGGTGACGCCTGTTGCGGGGTGATGGTGCGTGGGTGTGATCACGCTGAATCCGGCAATGAGAGGGCGAAGTCGAGGACCTGCTTGGCGATCGGACCGGCCACCGTACCCCCCGTTCCGGCGGTGACCTCCGGTGTCGCTTTGACCATCACCGCGATCGCGTAGCGAGGCGCTTGGGCCGGCGCGAAGGCGATGATCCACGCGTGGCTGGCGGGTGGTGACCCCTCGGGGTTGAGCTGCGCGGTGCCGGTCTTGGCCGCGGCCTGGATGCCGTTGGCGAGCTGCATGCAACACCGCGCCGTCCCTTGGTTCACGACCTGGATCATGAGGTCCGTGAGGGTCAGCGCGGTGGCGGGTTGCAGCGCCTGACGCCACACTTTTGGCGTAGTGCGGGAGAGGACGTTGCCGTCCTGGTCGACGGTTCGGTCGACGACGTGGGGGACCATGATCTTCCCGCCGTTCGCCA
>DASXAI010000108.1:0-1929 GCA_036406775.1 Acidimicrobiales bacterium | reverse complement strand
GACGTCGAGCACTTCGGGCGTGAACACGGGCGTGGGCCCGTCGTCGAAGGTGAGGGCGGCGACTCGGCGCGTCGTGTCTGCCGACCACAGAACGTGCTGCTGTCCGCGCGGTCCGGCGGCATACATGCCGTCCTCCCGCACGGCCTGGCGCGACGCCGACGTGGCCGCCGACTCCACCGCTGACCCGGCCAAACCTCCACCGATGGCGGCGCCGCCGACACCGAGCATCGCGAGGAATCTCCGCCGGTCCACGGCGGCCGAGCGTAAGTGGCGCGACGGATACCACCGAGGGTGACGCCGAACTTGTAACGCAACCGCTATTTGAAGGCCGGGGCGATCCCGACGGCTTGGCGGCCGCTGCCCGCCAGACTGCCGAAGAACGGCGCGCTGCCGAAGGTGTAGACGCCGCCGTCGGCCGTCATCACTTGGTATCCCTTGCCGTCCGGCGCGCCGAGGATGGCGACCGCGGGCTGGGTCCACTTGACGCCGAGGCTCGCCATGCCACCCTTCTGCGGCGCGTCGCCGAAGGCGAGCACCTGCCCGCCCTTCGTCACGATCCAGTAGCCCTTGCCCGACGGCGTGGGCCACAGGTCCACGGCCCCCGTCACGCCCGACTTCGCCGCCGACCCGAACCACGTCGCGTCGCCGTACGTGTAGACGCCGCCGTCGCCACCGAGGACCCAGTACCCCTTGCCGGATGGCGTCGGCTGGAGGCGCACACCTCCGGCGCCCGGACTGCTGCGCGCGACCGACCCGTACCACTGCGCGGCGCCGAATGCCCACACGCCACCAGCCGTCGTGAGGATCCAATAGCCGTCTCCGGCGCGGGTGGCGGCCATGTCGGCGACCGGGTTCTTCTCACCCGTGCCACTCAACGAGCCGAACGCCGTCGCGCCCCCGAACGCCAGCACGTTGCCGGCGGCGTCGACGGTCCAGAACGACTGCGCCGGTCCGTGGGCGATGGCGACGGTGCCGGTGGCGCCGCGCGCCGCCGGCGAGCCGAACTTGGCGGCCTTGCCCAACGTGGTGAGGTTGCCGCCGGTCGCCAGCACCCGGTAGCCGAGCAGCGTCCCGAGCGACGCACTCGATGCGGCGTCGGCCTTGTTCGCCTTCGACGTCGCCGTCGACTGCGGGCGCACGTCGTTGCCCGACGGCGAGTCGGGCGTGATCGGCGCCAGGTTGCGATAGCGGACCGCCTTCGACATGTCGACGGCCTGCGCCCCGAACCCGCCCGCCAGCGATGCGACCGAGCCGCGGACGGCGTCCATCTGCCTGGCCATCGCGTTGCCGGGGCACTCCGTCATGCCGACGGCGCGGTGGGGAGCGATGTTGGGGAACACGCTCCTGGTGCCGAAGAGGCCGATGTACTCCTCTGACTTCCACGCGTCGATGCGATGGCGTGCCGCCTTCCACGCCAGCAGTTGGATGAGTGCGTTCATCGCCGCGTTCGTCGGCTTCGTCGACGTGAAGTTGCCGATCAACACGACGCCGCAACTGCCGGCGTTCACGCCTTCGGCGTGGGCCGCCATCACGCCGAGGCCGTTCTCGTCCTCGCCGTCGTGGATCTCGCCGGGCGCGTAGTTGCGCGCCCACCGACCTTCGTAGATGTTGCCGCGATGGTCGATCACGAAGTTGTACCCGATGTCGGAGTAGCCCCGATCGACGACGTGGTACTTGTAGATGTCGCGCACGACTGACGCGGGGTTCGACGGGTTGTTGGCCGACGCCGAGTGGTGCACCACGAGCTTGCGGATCGGGAGGAAGGCGCGACCCGACGTGCGTATCGATTCGTCGGCGCCCCACTCGGCGCGCGTGATGATGTGCGGCGCCGAGAGCTTCGTGGCGGCGGGCGGCGTGACCGCGGCCGCCTTCGCCGGCGGGTGCGCCGGCAGGCGGTCCTCACCGAACGGCAGCGCCTCGAACGGTGCG
>DASXAI010000107.1:0-11768 GCA_036406775.1 Acidimicrobiales bacterium | reverse complement strand
ACCACGAGTTGAAGATCTGCAAGAAGATCCACTGCGTCCACCGGTAATAGGAGACGTCGGTAGTGGCGATGCTGCGGCGGGCGTCATGCGCCAGCCCGAGGCGGTGCAACTGCCTCCGGTACGTGGCGATGTTCTGCTCGGTGTTGATGCGCGGGTGGATGCCGGTCTGGACGGCGTGCTGTTCGGCCGGCAGCCCGAAGGCGTCGAAGCCCATCGTGTGGAGCACGTTGAAGCCCATCATCCGCTTGAACCGCCCGTAGACGTCGGTGGCGATGAACCCCAGGGGATGGCCGACGTGCAGGCCCGCGCCCGACGGGTACGGGAACATGTCCAGCACGAACAACTTCGGCCGCCCCGCCACCTTTTCGGGCTCGGCCAGCGGTCCGGCCGGGTTGGGCGCCTCGAACGTGCGGTCCCGATCCCAGACGTCTTGCCAGTGCGCCTCGATCTCGCCGGCGAGGGCAGCCGAATAGCGGAACTTCGGCGTGTCTTCGGGCGGGTCGGTCGCGGGCATCAGCATGAAACCTAGTTTCTGCTTGACTGGTCCAAACATCTACTTCCCTGCCCTGAGGTCTCACCGGCCGATGCCCACACCCATCACCACCCGCCTCCAGCGCGCCGCTGATCGCGGCGGGACGTCGGTGACGTTCATCAACGCCGGAGAGCGGGTCACCGTGCCGTGGGCGCAGGTCCACGACGAGGCCCGGTCCGTCGCCGCCGCCCTGCAGGCCCAGGGTGTCGCTCCCGGCGATCACGTGGCCATCCTCGGACCCACGTCGCGCGACCTGGTGACCACCGTCCAGGCGTGCTGGCTGGCCGGCGCGGCGTCGATGGTGCTGCCGCTGCCGATGCGCATGGGCTCACTCGAGGAGTTCGTCGCGTCGACCCGGGCCCGCATCCGCCACGGCGACGCCCGGCTGCTCGTGATCGACGACCAGCTGGCGCCGTTCTACGAGCCGGTGCCGGGCGACCCACCAACTGTCTCCCTGTCGGCCGTCCAGCCGGGCGCCACGGGCCTGGCGCCCGACGCTCATGTCGAGCCGGAACCCGATCCCGAGCGCCTCGTGATCTTGCAGTACACGAGCGGGTCCACCAGTGAGCCGAAGGGCGTGATGATCCCCGACCGGGTGCTCGGCTCGAATCTCGACGCCATCACCGCCGCCGCCGAGCTGTACGACGACGACGTCATGGTGTCGTGGCTCCCGCTGTACCACGACATGGGGCTGGTCGGGTTCCTGGCCACGCCGATGTGCTTCGGCATCGACCTCGTGCTGGCCGCCCCGCAGGACTTCCTCGCCCATCCGGGTCACTGGATGGAGTGGATCTCCGAGTATCGGGGCAGCGTCACCGCCGGCCCCAACTTCTCGTGGGTGCTCGTCACCCGGGCGCTGAAGCGGATGCGCGACCTCGACCTGTCGAGCCTGCGGGTCGCCCTCAACGGGGCCGAGCCCATCGACCCTGACGCCGTCGACGGCTTCGTCGCCGAGGCGCAGCGCTTCGGTTTCCGTCCCGGCGCCGTGTTCTGCGCCTTCGGCATGGCCGAGGTGGCGATCGGCGGCACGTTCCCGCCGCCGATGCGCGGCATGCAGTGCGATGTCGTCGACCGGGTCGTGCTCGAGGACAAGCGGGTCGCGGAACCGGCGGATCCTGTGCTCGACGGCACGCGTCGGCTGCCGCTTCTCGGCCAGCCCGTGCCCGGGCTGGAGGTGCGCATCGTGGAGCCGGCGACGGGGGAGGAGCTCCAGGAGCGGCAGGTGGGCGAGCTGCTGATCCGGGGCACGTCGGTGACGCCCGGTTACTACAAGCGCCCCGACGCCACCGCCGAGCTGCTGCGCGACGGGTGGCTCCACACCGGCGACCTCGGCTATCTGCTCGACGGCGAGCTCGTGCTGTGCGGCCGCATCAAGGACGTGATCATCGTCGGTGGCCGGAACGTCTTCCCCGAGGACATCGAACGGGCGGTGGCGACGATCGACGGCATCCGCGCCGGCAACGTCATCGCCTTCGGCGTCGACGGCTACAAGGGCAAGGAGTCGGTCGTGGTCGTGGCGGAAGTGAAATCGACCGACGTCGACGCCATCAGCCGGGCCGTGCACACGCGTGTCACCGAGGCGGTCGGGCTCCCGCCGCGCGAGGTGATGCTGGTGCACGCGGGCACGCTGCCCAAGACGTCGAGCGGCAAGCTCCAACGGGCCCTGTGCAAGGAGCGCTACCTGGCCGAGGAGCTCCAGCTCGTTTGAGGCTTCCCGTGCCGATGTGACGGTTTTCGACAACTGTTGTCGGTTTCCGTCACATCGACGGAGATGAGCTCGGGTCAGGCGGCTTTGACGTCCTCGAGAACTCGCTTCCACCGGTCCGGGTCGGATCGGTAGGGCGCGTAGAAGCTGATGCGCTGGATGCAGTCGCCGTAGCGCGTGTGGAGCTCGGGGCCGATCGTCTCCGGCTCGCCCACCACCGCGAACGTCGTGAGGATCTCGTCGTCGATGAGGTCGCCCATCTCCACCCACTTGCCCTGCTTCGAGAGGGTGTTCAGCTCGTCCTGGAGCCCGCCCCAGCCGTGCAGGTCGAGCACGGGCTTGTAGGCCGGCGTCGAGCCGTAGAAGGCGATCTGCTGCTTGGTGCCCTTCGACGCCGACGCCAGCTCCTCCTCCGTCGAACCCGTGACGACGAAGCTCGGGCCGACGATCTCGAACCCGTCGAGCGACTTGCCGGCCTTGGCCCGGCCGCGCTCGAGTGCGGGGATGGTGACCTCGCGGAGATACTTCTCTGTGGTGAAGCCATGGCACAGGAAGCCGTCGGCCACCTCACCGGCGACCTCCGTCATCAGTTCGCCCACACCGGCGAGGAAGATCTTGGCCGTCCCGTACGCGTTGGGCCCCGGATTGAAGAACGGCGTCATCAACGTGTGGGTGTAGAAGTCGCCCCGGAAGTCGAGCTTGGTGCCGTTGTTCCAGCTCTCCCAGATCGCCCGCACGGCCAGGATCATCTCCCGCATGCGCGCCGCCGGATGGCTCCACGGCATCGAGAACCGCTTGGTGATGTGGGGCTTGATCTGGCTGCCGAGGCCGAGCACGAAGCGTCCCTTCGAGTACGCCTGCAGGTCGTAGCCGAGGTTGGCCAGCAGCATGGGGTTGCGGGCGAAGGCCACCGCAATCGACGTGCCCAGCTCCACGCTGTCGGTGTGCTCGGCCGCCAACACCAGCGGCAGGAACGGGTCGTGGCTGGTCTCGGCCGTCCAGATGCCCGAGTACCCCGCCTCCTCGCGCTCCTTGGCCTCCGTGCCGACCTTCGTGAGATCCGTCCCGATACCCCCGTCAACCTTCATGGAGGGCGACGGTAGTTCAGGAACCCTGGTCGCGCAGGAAGCGCTCGAGCTCGGCGGCCAGCTCGTCTCCGGTCGGCAAGGGGCCGAGCAGGCCGCGGGGCGACGGTTCCGACGCGGCCGCGTCGTAGGCGGCCTCGAGCTGTTGCACCATCGCTGTGTGCTCGTCGGACTGCTTCACCAGTTCGTCGAGACGGTTGCCGTGGGCGGCCGCGTCGTTGCGCAGCGCCACGCCTTCCGTGACGACCCCGGCGACCTCACTGAGGCCCTCGAGCAGTGCGACGGACGCGCCCGGGTACGGCACGTTGGAGACGTAGTGCGGGACTTGCGCCCACAGCCCGACCGCCGGCACGCCGATCTCGGCGAAGCGGCGTTCGAGCGCGGCCTCGATGCCGGCGGGCACGTCGATCGAGTTTCGCAGGTAGGACAGGGAACCGGCGACCTCGGGCGAGTTGGCAGTGATCGACAGTCGCGACGGACGGCTGTGGGGCGTGGCGAACGGATAGGCGCCGAGGCCGACCATCATGCGCGTGCCGAGGTCGACGGCCATGCCCGCGGCGCGATCGATGAACAGGCGCCAGTTGGCATCGGGCTCGTGCCCGGTGAGCAGGAGGACGTCGTGGCCGGCCGAGTCGCGACCCGCCAGCAACCGCGTGTCGGGCCACACCAGCTCCGTGTTGACGCCGTCCCGCAGCATCATCGTGGGCCGGCGCGCGCGGTAGTCGATGAACGTGTCGCCGTCGAACGTCGCCACCGGCCGGGCCGCCAGCTCGTTCTCGAGCACGCTCATGGCGGTGGCGGCGGCGGCGCCGGCGTCGATCCAGCCGACGAGCATCGTCACGAGCACCGGCTCCTCGAGTTCGGGTTGTTCGTGGACGGTGATGGGCTCGGTCACGCCAGTCGCTCCACATAGTGCTCGGCCAGTTCCGCCGCCCGCTCGACCTGCACGCGGAACGCGGCGATCTCCCGGCGATCGACGTCACCGAGGGCGCCGCCCAGGTAGCGCGAGTACACGCCCTCCAGAATGCACGCCAGCTTCCAGAAGGCGAACGCGACGTAGAAGTCGATGGCGTCGAGGTCGCGGCCCGACACCTTGGCGTACCGCTCGAGGAGGTCGCCACGGTTGGGAAAGCCCGGCGCGGTCGTGCCGAGCCCGGCCCACGCCGTGCGCTCGTCGTCGGGTCCGGTCCAGTACACCTGGAGCATCCCCACGTCGGCCAGCGGATCGCCGAGGGTGCAGATCTCCCAGTCGAGTACGGCGAGGACGTGGCCGCCGGGGTCGAGCATGCAGTTGTCGAGGCGGTAGTCGCCGTGGACGATGGCCACCGGGCCCTGCTCCGGAATGCGCCCGAGGAGGGCGTCGTGCACGCGGTCGATGGCGGCCAGCTCGGCCGTCTTCGATGCATTCCATTGGCCGTACCACCGCTTGAGCTGACGGGCGATGTAGCCGTCGTGGCGGCCGAGATCGCCCAGGCCGACGGCATCGGGGTCGACGGCGTGGATGGCCACGAGCGTGTCGACGATGTCGTCGCCGGCCATTCGGCGGGCGTCGGGGGACAGGCGCGTCTCGGCGGTACCGGCGTCTCGGATCACCAGACCGTCGACGTAGCCCATGACGTAGAAGGGCGCGCCGTTGACCGAGTCGTCGTCGCAGTAGCCGAGCGCCGGCGCCACCGGTACGGGCGTGGGGCCGAGGGCGTTGATGATGCGGTGCTCGCGCCCCATGTCGTGCGCGCTGGGGAGCACGTGGCCCAGCGGCGGCCGGCGCAGGACGTAGCGCTCGTCGGTGGCGTCGGTCACGCGGTACGTGAGGTTCGAATGTCCGCCCGCGATCAGGTCGAACTGGAACGGCGGTGACGCCCCGTCGATGTGGTCGGCGAGCCACGCGCTGACCGCCGGGATGTCCACGCCGTGGGGCTCAACCATCGGCCGAAGGGTATCCGGGACGACGCCGGTAGCCTTTTCCCTCATGGCTGCTCTCGATGTCACCGATGCCACCTTCGAGGCCGAGGTGATCAACCGCTCGAAGGAGGTGCCCGTCGTCGTCGACCTCTGGGCGCCGTGGTGCGGACCGTGCCGGACACTCGGTCCGATCCTCGAGCAGGCTGTCGACGACACCGCCGGCCAGGTCGTGCTGACCAAGGTGAACGTCGACGAGAACCCGCAGATCTCGGCGGCCTTCGGCGTGCAGAGCATCCCCCTCGTCGTGGCGGTGAAGGACGGCCAGCCGGTCGACGGCTTCCTGGGTGCCCATCCCGAAGCCACTGTCCGCGAGTTCATCGAGCGCCTGCTGCCGACGGCGCAGGAGCAGACCATCGCCGGGCTCGTGGCCGCTGGTGACGAGGACAGCCTCCGCCAGGCCCTCGAGCTCGAGCCGGGCAACGAGGACGCCGTGATCGCGCTGGCCGAGCTGCTGGCCGACCGGGGCGACAGTGACGACGCGCTGGCGCTGCTGGCCCGCATCCCCGAGAACGACCGCGTACGTCGGGTGGCGGCGCGGGCGCGCCTCGGGAACGAGCCCACCGACGGCTACGACGCCAAGCTCACCGAGCTCCTCGACCGCGTGCGCGACGACGACGAAGCCCGCCAGGAGTACGTCGACCTGCTCGAGCTCATGGGGCCCGACGACCCCCGGACGGCGGGGTACCGCCGCCAGTTGACGAGCCGGCTCTTCTAGGTCAGTCGTGCTGGGCGGGCGCCACGCCATGCGCGTCGAACGACGAGCGGGCATGACGCTCGTCGTCGGTGGACCGGTACCGCCGGGCGCCGACGCCATCACGATCGGCTCCGTCGTCTCCGTGCGAGCAGGGCACGAGACGTCGCCGTACCTCATCCGCCACGAGGGCGTCCACGTGCGCCAGTGGCACCGCTACGGGCCGCTGGGGTTCGTCGTGCGGTACGTCGGCGCGTACGTGAAGTGGCGGCTCTGCCGGAAGGGCCATTGGGGCGCCTACCGCCGGATCCCGTTCGAGATCGAGGCCGACTGGTTGGCTCGGCGCACCTCCGCCTGAGGCGAGAGCGCCGGTACGCCGCACCGTTGGCGCGCCGCACCGCACCCTGCCGCACCCGCAGCCCGCCGTACTCCGCGCGCGCAGCCCGCCGCGCCCGCACCCCGCCGCACCGTTCTTCGCCAGTGGCGCCCGTTGGTGCGGAATTCGCCCCGCGAAGCGACACAAGCGCCCGCCACCCCGTTCGAGGCGGCCGGGCGTCCGACTCTGAGACACCCCTGTTGTAACGTCTTGGTGCTTCCCCTTCGCCGCCCCGTCAAGCGCGCCCGAGGAGGAAGCCGTGCCCGATCTGCTCCGTCCGGAGCCGCGTACGTCCTGGCGCGTTCGCGCCCAGTCCCTCGTCGCCAGCGTCTCGCCGGCCCGGGTCGCCACGGGGGCCGGAGCCGTACTGCTGCTCGCCGTCACGGCGTGGTGGCTCTTGCGCTCGCCGGCACCACCGGTCGAACGGACGCTGCCCGTCGCTCGGTCGACCACCACCATCGTCGCCGGTGTCACGTCGTCGGCATCCGTGGCGGCCACCGTCGCGCCATCAACCACTGCCGTCGAGGTCATGGTGCAGGCGGCCGGCGCCGTGATGGCGCCCGGCGTGTACCGGCTGCCACTCGGGGCGCGCGTGCAGGACGTGATCACCGCCGCCGGTGGACCCACGGGCGCCGCCAACCTCCAGGCCGTCGCCTTGGCGTCGAAGGTGGTCGACGGCCAGCGCATCTACGTGCCCGCCCTCGGTGAGGCCGCCGGCGCCCAGCCCGCGCCACCTGGCCCCGCCCCACCGCTCGATCTCAACCAGGCCACGCTCGAACAGCTCGAGGCCCTTCCGGGCGTCGGCCCCACCACCGCCCAAGCCATCATCGACTACCGAAGTCGTCACGGCCCGCTGTCGTCGGTCGACGACCTCCTGGACGTCCGCGGCATCGGGCCGGCCAAGCTCGACGGCTTCCGCGACCTCGTCACCGTCGGGTGACGCGGTGCCGGGCATCCGGAACGAGGCACGTTCTTGCCCGCATTCCGGGCCATCGGGTGCCTCGCCTACAGGAAGGTGCGGTGCTGCACCACGTACGCCAGCACGGCGAGGGCCACGCCCACGCCGGCCCATACCCCGAGGAGGTACCACGCGTACTCGCGCCACCAGTCGCGCCAGTCCGCCACCGGTGAACGTGTGGCCTGGCGGGCCGCGGCGTAGCCGAGCCCCATCCAGACGAGCGCGCTCGTCACACCCATCAACGCATAACGGACGCTGCCGGCCTCCCACGGCATGCCGACCACGAGCGATGTCGGCAGCGCCATGGCGGCCAGGAGCCAACCCGCCGCGCCCGACGACACGCATGACGTGCCCGAGCACGGATAGAAGCGCCACACCAGCGCGGCCACCGCCAGAGCGACGCCCGGCGGCACCAGCGCCAAAAAGGGTCCGAACGTGCGCAACCGCCGCCGGTACGCCACCGGTCCGGCCGGAACGGCCACACCGGCGTCGAGGTGCACGCGCATCGTGTCGATGCTAGGTGCCCGCCGTACGGCGATGGCGGACGGCTCCCTTCCCCCAGGCGACACCGTCTCCGCGAGGCGTGGGCATGAACGATCTGTGGGCGATCGCCCTGGCCGTGGCGGCCACGCTGGGCGCGTGGATGGGCCGCGAGGTGCCGTGGTGGCTGGGAGCCGGCGCAGCGGTGATCGGGCTGGTCGTCCGGCGACCAGCCCTGCTGTGCGTGGGTGTGGCGCTGCTGGCGTCGGCTCTGGCCGTGCGGGCGTGGGCGGGCACCGCGCCGCTGCGCGTGGCGCCGTTCACGGGCGTGGTGACGTTGCTCGACGATCCGCAGGAGGTGAGTGGCGCCATCCGGGTCACGGTGCGCGCCGACGGCCATCACGTCGAGGCGTGGGCGCGGGGTGGCCCTGGCCGGCGGCTGGCGGCGCGCCAGGCGGGCGAGCGCGTCGAGGTCGCCGGCCAGCTCGGGCCGGTGCGCGCCATCGCCCGGCGCCGGCTGGCCGAGCGCCATATCGCCGGCCAACTCGAGGTGTCGTCCGTCGGCGACCACGACGACGGCGACGTCGCCAGCCGTGCGGCCAACCGCGTCCGGCGCGCCCTCGCCGACGGGGCGGCGAGTCTGTCGCCGGCCGAGCGAGCCCTCTTCACTGGCTTCGTGCTCGGCGACGACCGCCAGGAGCCGCCTGACCTGGTCGACGACTTCCAGGCGTCCGGCCTCAGTCACCTCACGGCCGTATCCGGCGAAAATCTCGCG
Source organism: Acidimicrobiales bacterium (assembly GCA_036406775.1). Classification (GTDB taxonomy): domain Bacteria; phylum Actinomycetota; class Acidimicrobiia; order Acidimicrobiales; family Ilumatobacteraceae; genus DASXAI01. The sequence continues at coordinate 3,204 of DASXAI010000107.1, read as the reverse complement.
TTTCTCCTCGTGCTGGCCGGACCGCTGCTCCGGCGCCTGACGTTGGTGCCGCGGTTCGGCGTCACGGTCGGCCTGATCGCGTGGTTCGCCCTCCTGACCCGGTTCGAACCGTCCGTGCTGCGGGCCGCCGCCATGGGCGGGCTGGCGGCCACGGCCATCGTGCTGGGCCGGCCGGCGAGCACGATCCGGCTGCTGGCCCTGGCCGTGACCGGCATGGTGCTGATCGACCCACTGCTGGTGTGGTCGGTGGGCTGGTGGCTGTCCGTCGGTGCGACGTCCGGCATCGCCCTTCTGGCGTCGCCACTGGCGCGCCGGCTACCTGGCCCGCGGCCGCTGGCGCAGGCTCTCGCCGTCACGGTTGCGGCCCAGGTGGGCGTGGCGCCGGTGGCCGTCACCGCCTTCGGCGGCATCCCGGTGGCGTCCGTGCCCGCCAATTTGCTGGCCGTGCCAGTGGCCGGGCCGCTCATGATGTGGGGTCTCCCCGCCGGCGTCGTGGCCGGACTGGCGCCCGCGCTGGCGCCCGTACTGCACGTGCCGACGCGACTCGGAGTGCGATGGATCGCGCTCGTCGCCCGCGTCGGGGCCCGCGCGCCGTTGGGTGAGCTGGACGGCCGGGCGATGATCGCCGTCGGTGTCGTCGTCGTGGCTGTCGTCGGGGCCCGGATAGCGTCGCCCGGTGCCCCCGGACCGCCTGCCCACCGTGCTGGGGCCGGGCGACGACGGGCCGCCTGGCGTCGACGTCGTCGACGTCGAGACGGCGGCCGAGGCGGCGCTGGCGGTGGTGAACGGGGCGAGGGTGCTGCGGGCGCGTGACACGCGCGCCGCCCGGCGCGCCGCCGATGTCGTGGCCGCCATCCTCGACGCGCGGGATCTGCCGTGAGCGTCTACCTCCTGCGCGGTGACGACGAGGTGCTGCTCGGCGACGCCGTGACGGAACTCGTGGCGCGCCTGGTGGGAGACGACGATCGCAGCCTGGTCGTGGAGGAGTTCGACGGCGAGGAGTACCCGCTCGGGGCCGTCGTCGACGCGGCCCGGACGCCGCCGTTCCTCACCGACCGGCGAGTGGTGGTGGCCCGCGGCGTCGGGCGCTTCACCGATCCGGCACCGCTCGCCGCCTACCTGATCGACCCGCTGCCCACCACCGACCTCGTGCTGACGGCCTCGGGCGAGCGGCTCCCGAAGCCGTTGCTCGACGCGGTCAAGAAGGCGGGCGGCGAGGTCGTCGCCACTGGTGCCGGTCGGAACCGCCAGGAGCGCAGCGGCTGGATCGACGAGCGGCTGGCGGCGTCGGACGTGCGTCTCGACCCGTCGGCCCGCACCGCCGTTGTCGAGTGGCTGGGCGAGGACCTCGGCCGCCTACCGGCGTTGCTCGAGACCCTCGCCGTATTCGAGGGCCGCCTCACCAAGGACGAGGTCGAGCCGTTCCTCGGGGAGGCGGGGTCGGTGCCGCCGTGGGACCTCACCGACGCCATCGACAAAGGCGATACCGCCGCCGCGCTGAGCATGCTCAACCGGATGGACCGCCATCCGCTCGCCGTGATGGCGATCCTCCAGGGCCACTACGAACGCATGCTGCGGCTCGACGGCGCCGACGTGCGAGACCGATCGACCGCGGCGGCGCACTTGAAGGTGTCGCCCTTCCAGGCCGGTAAGGCCCTCGAGCAGGGTCGCCGACTGGGCCACGACGGCGTGGCCCGGGCCGTCGAATTGCTCGCCGGTGCCGACCTCGATCTCCGGGGCCAGAAGTCGTGGCCCCCCGAGCTGGTCATGGAAGTACTGGTGGCCCGACTGTCACGGCTCGCCCCCCGAGCCGCCCCCGCCCGCCGCTGACCCCCACAGGATCGGACTACTCGGTGTCGGCCTCGGCCTCGGCCCCGGCTCCGACGGCGGCGCCCTGGGTCGCGGCGGCCGCCTTCATCAGGCGCGACTTGCGCCGGGCCGCCTGGTTCTTGTGGATCACGCCCTTGGTGGCTGCCTTGTCGAGGCGCTTCTGGGCGGTGCGGACGGCCTCGCCATCGCCGGTGGCGCCCGCCACCTTGACGCGCGTCTTCAGCTCGCTCTTCACCGCCTTGTTGCGCTCGTGGCGCTTGGCGTTGGTGAGATTGCGCTTCTTCTGGCTCTTGATGTTGGCCATCGCGATCCTTTCGGGGGGCCGGGAGATGCTACAGGGCGGGCGGTAGCGTTCCTAGACGGCCCATGGATCGCATTCGCAACTTCTCCATCATCGCCCACATCGATCACGGGAAGTCGACGCTGTCGGACCGGATCCTGGAGCTCACCGGCGCCGTGGACCCCCGCGAGATGCGGGAGCAGTACCTCGACTCGATGGAGCTGGAGCGGGAGCGGGGCATCACCATCAAGGCCCAGAACGTCCGGGTGACGTGGAAGGGGTACACGCTCCATCTGATCGACACGCCGGGCCACGTCGACTTCGGCTACGAGGTGAGCCGATCCCTCGCCGCCTGCGAGGGCGTGGTGCTCCTGGTCGACGCGGCGCAGGGTATCGAGGCCCAGACGCTGGCCAACTCGTACCTGGCCCTCGAGCACGATCTCGAGATCGTGGCCGTGCTCAACAAGATCGACCTGCCGGCGGCCGAGCCCGACCGCTACGCGGCCGAGATCGAGCGGGTGCTCGGCATCCCCGCGGACGAGATTCTCCGGATCAGCGCCAAGACCGGCGAAGGCGTGGCCGACGTGCTCGATGCCGTCATCGCCCGCATCCCACCGCCGTCAGGTGACGCCGACGCCCCGCTCCAGGCCCTGATCTTCGACAGCCAGTACGACCAGTACCGCGGCGTCGTGTCGTCGGTCCGGGTGGTCAATGGCCGCCTGGCCACCGACATGCGCCTGCGGTTCATGCAGACCGGCGCCATCCACGAGGCCGACGAGATCGGCGTCCGACTTCCGGTACCCACGCCGGTGGCCGAGCTGGGGCCGGGCGAGGTCGGGTACCTGATCGCTGGTATCAAGGACGTCGCCGAGGCCCGTTCCGGTGAGACGGTCACCGCGGCGGCCCGGCCGGCGGCAACGGCCCTCGAGGGCTACCGAGACCCCAAGCCCATGGTGTTCTGCGGCCTGTACCCCGTCGACGGCGATGACTTCGAGGACCTCCGCGAGAGCCTCGAGAAGCTGAAGTTGAACGACGCATCCATCACCTACGTGCCCGAGACGTCGGGCGCCCTCGGATTCGGGTTTCGGTGCGGG
>DASXAI010000106.1:0-2056 GCA_036406775.1 Acidimicrobiales bacterium | reverse complement strand
ACGCCGTCGGCAAGACCAGTCGCAACTGAAAGAGGTGTACATGTCGAACGTGACGTCCGAGCTCGAGGCCCTTCTCCTGAAGGGTTCACTGACGGACGAGGGGCTCCTGAAGGCGACGGAGTCCGCGCCGGACTTCCGCATCCTCCCCGACGCCACCGTGCTCAAGATCGGTGGGCAGACGATCATGGACCGCGGCCGGGCCGCGGTCTACCCCGTGGTCGAGGAGCTGGTCGCCGCCAAGGCGGACCAGCAGCTGCTGATCGGGACCGGGGCGGGGACGCGTGCCCGCCACCTGTACTCGATCGCCGCCGGTGTCGGCCTGCCCACGGGCGTGCTGACCGGAGTGGGATCGGCCGTGGCCGGCCAGAACGCCGAGATGCTGGGCCAGCTGATGGCCAAGCACGGCGTACCCGTCGTCGGCGGCGCCGGACTCTCGGCCGTGCCGCTGATCCTCGACGCGGTCCACGCCGTCATCTTCGGCGGTATGCCGCCGTACGGCATGTGGATGCGCCTCCCCGAGGAGGGGCTGATCCCGCCGTACCGGACCGACGCAGGCTGCTACATGGTGGCCGAGAACTTCGGGTGCAAGGCCATGATCTTCGTCAAAGACGAGAACGGGCTGTACAGCGCCAACCCGAAGACGAACGCCGACGCTGAGTTCATCCCGAAGATCACGGTCGACGAGCTGAAGGCCCGGGGCCTGCAGGACTCGATCGTCGAGTTCCCCGTTTTCGACCTCATGAAGTCGTCCCGGCACGTCCGGTCCGTGCAGGTCATCAACGGGCTCGTTCCGGGGAACATCACCCGCGCCCTCGCCGGCGAGCACGTCGGCACGATCATCACCGCCGACTGAGGAGGACTGCGATCAAATGACCACCGCCACGCAAGGGGCGAAGCACGTCGAGTCGCTGCTCGCCCGCCAGACCCTCCTCGACGCCGACCTGACCCGGCCGGCCACCGACCGCGACCCGATCCGCCTGCTGCCGTGGCTGACCGTCGTCAAAGTCGGCGGACGCTCGATCATGGACCGGGGCGCCGACGCCATCCTGCCCCTGGTGGAGGAGCTGCGCCGGCTCCTGCCCGAGCACAAGCTGCTCATCCTCACCGGCGCCGGCATCCGCGCCCGTCACATCTTCAGCGTCGGGCTCGACCTGGGCCTGCCTGTCGGCAACCTGCAGGGCCTGGCCTCCACCGAGGCCGGCCAGAACGGGAGCATCCTGGCCAACCTGCTGGCCAACGACGGCGTCTCGTACGTCGAGCACGGCGTCGTGGGGGGCCAGCTGGCCATCCACCTCGCGGCCACGCAGGGTGTCGTCAGCTCGGCCTACCCGCCCTACAACGCCCACGAGTTTCCGCCGCCCGCCGGGCGCGTCCCGATGCACAGGGGCGATACCGGGGCTCTCCTCATCGCAGACGCACTCGGTGCCCGCCGGCTCGTGATCGTCGAGGACGTCGACGGCGTCTACACCGCCGACCCGAATCAGGGGTCGGCCGACCTCATCCCCGAGACGACGGCCCGCGCTCTCCTGGACGGCGGCCCGGCGACGCTGCCCGTCGACCGGATGTTCCTCGAGGTGCTCGAGACCGCCCGCCACATCGACGCCGTTCAGGTCGTGAACGGCCTCGTCTCCGGCAACCTGACCCGGGCGCTGCGCGACGAGCACGTCGGCACGATCATCCGGGCGAGCTGACGGGCACTGGAGCGGCGCGGTTTGCGGCCCCAGCAGCCTTTGCAATAGGCTCTTGGCATACCTATTACGACAAGGAAAGTTTGCTGGGCCGCCGCCGCTGCGACGTTTGCCACCGCCGTCCTCGCTGCCGGAGCAGCGGGGGCCCGGCCCGAAAGCTGGACGCGTGACTACGCGGCCGACCAGGCCCGCGACCGGGCGGCGGCGCTCGGAGTCCTGTGCGACCCGATCGGCCCGGTGCTGGTCCACTCACCGCACCCGCGCTACGGCGAGTTCGTCTGCGAGGTCGACGGAGCAGACGGAACGAACTCGATTCTCGCGCTGAAGCCGAAGACGGCGACCGAGTTCACGATCCTCGATCCGCGCAC
>DASXAI010000105.1:0-6619 GCA_036406775.1 Acidimicrobiales bacterium | reverse complement strand
CCGATCGACGGCGGAGCACCCGCACGGTGCCCATGGCACTGGCCAGCACGTCGGTGTCGCCGAGCGGCACCGGTCCCGGCCGCAGCACCACGTCGAGCTGGCCGTCGTCGCGCCGGTGCACCTCGAAGCCACCGTCGTGCCACGCCGCCACCTCGCGCACGACGGTGGGCGCGTCCGCGGCGGGGACCTCCCAGAGCGGCTCGTCGGCCGGCAACCGCTCCAGCACCTGCACGCCCTCGGGGACGGCGTCGCCCGGCACGACCGCACCCACGACGCCACCGCGCCGGCGGGCGGACGGATTCACGACGACGAGGCCGTCGCCGGGAACGGCGCGCAAAGCCCGCTCGACCAGACCGTCACCGATCTGGGCTGCCTCGTGATAGCGGTGGAGCACAGCGACGCAGACGTCGTCGGCACTGCAGGCGCACACGGAGTCGTGGGCGGCGTTGCGGATCACCGACCGCCACGCCGCGTCCAGCTCGGCGGCGGGCCAGGCGACGGCCGGCAGGAACAGGGCGCAGAGCGGCTCGGCGAGTTGTTCGAGCGTGCGCTCGGCGCGGGCGGCGGCCAGCCGCACGTCGATGCGGTTGGACGCCACGCCCATGAGCACGTTGGCACGCGCTCCGGACCGCAGCTCGCCGTGGTGGTCGGGGAGGCCGTCGGTGGTGGTGCCGGCGAGATGGTCCGGCAACGAGCAGATGCGCAGCGCCAGGTCGCCGTCGGCGATCTGGTTGGCCTCGGCGACGAGCCGCCCGAGCTGGGCCTGAGGCAGTGTGTGGTCACTGCCGTTCATCCAGAGGATGGCATCGGGGCCGAGGAGGTCGGCGTGCTCGTCCTCCCACGCCCGGATGCGGCTGATGAGCGCCTTGGCGTCGTCCGGGCAGTTGGCGCCGTTGCCGTAGCCGGTGGGCAGGTACTCGGCGCGCACCATCGATCCGTCGGGCGACCACCAGCGGAACGCCGTGCGATCGATCGTCGACGGCACGCCGCGCCACACGACGGCGTGGTCGAAGCCGAACTGGCGCAGGAGCTGCGGCATCTGGGCGACGTGACCGAACATGTCGGGCAGGTACCCGAGTTCCATGGCGCCGCCGCAGTGGGCGGCCCGGGCCAGACCGAGTTGCAGGTTGCGCACCAGCGTCTCGCCGGAGACGAGGAACTCGTCGGGCAGCGTGTACCACGGACCGATCGACAGTCGGCCGGCGGTCACGAGCCGGCGGATCGCATCCAACCGGTCCGGCCGCAGCTCGCCGTAGTCGTCCACCACGGCCATCTGGCCGTCGAGCATGAAGTGGGCGTAGCCCGGATCGGCGTCGAGCCGGGGGAGCAGCTCGTCGAGCAGCTCGACGAGGCGCAGACGGAACCGCTCGAACGGCAGGTACCACTCACGGTCCCAGTGCGTGTGCGGGACGATGTCGACACGACGGCGGGCCATCGAGCCGGATGCTACGGCCGACCCGAACCGACCATGCGCTCGGGTCTACGCTCGTCGTCGGGTGGAGAGAGCGGGGGAGCCGTGAAGGTGAGCTCGAGTCTCGGTGTGAAATCGGGCGCAGTTGCAGTCACCGGGATGCTGATCCTCTCCGGCTGCGGATGGTGGGGCGGCGACAACAGCGGAGCGCCCCAGACGTTGCCTCCGATCAAGTCGACAGCGCCGACGACCACGCTGCCGCCCACCACGACGACAACGGTGCCGACCGAGTACATCGTGCAGAAGGGCGACTCGCTCTCGCGCATCGCCCAGCAGTTCGGCGTGACCGTGGCGCAGCTCGTGCAGGCCAACAACATCCAGAACGCCGACCACATCGAAGAGGGCCAGCGACTGACGATCCCGCCGCCGACGACAGTGGCCGGCACGACGACCACGTCGAAGCCGCCGCCACCCGCGGCCCCGACGACGGTCCACAGCTAGCCACGATTCGGCGTCACCCGTAGGGTGAGAACCCGGTGATCACCGCAACCGAAGCCGACGCACTGGCCGAGCGGGCCCACGGCGACGAGCGCAACCACTCAGGCATGCGGTACATCGATCACGTCCGGCGCGTCGCTGATGGGGTGAAGAACGACCCAGACCAGTACGCCGTGTCGGCCGCGCTCCTGCACGACACCGTGGAGAAAGCGGGCATGTCGTGGGATGACCTGCGCGCCGCCGGTGCCGACGACCGCCTGCTGGAACTCGTCGACGCCTTGACCGAGCGGGAGGGTGAGCCCGAGAGCAGCTATCTGGCGCGGGCCGCCGACGACCCGGTGGCGCTGCGCATCAAGCGGGTCGACATCGAGGACAAGCTGTACGGCCCGCTGGGCGAGTCGCTGACGGAGGAGCAGCGTCGGCGCGCCCACGAGCGCGCCCGGCGACGGCTCGATCTGCTCGAGCGGCTCGCCGGCGAACGAGCGTGATCACGGTTCGAGCACGACTGGGTCGCCGCTGACGATCCGGCCGCCGCTCAGCACGCTGGCGTAGACGCGGCTGACCGGGCCGCGCTCGTGGTGCATGCGCTCGAAGTCGCGGTGCAGGAACCACTGGGCGTTGGTGACGCACGGCAGGGCGAACACCGATACCTCGGCCCGCACTTCCCCCATCTGGAGGTGGACGCCGGCGCGCACGTCGGCCCACGGGAGGCCGCGAACGGTGACGTTCTCGCCGGCTCGACCGGCCGCGATCGGATGGCCCTCGGCCGCGAGCTCGTCGATGACGTCGGCCGACCAGATGCACAGGGCCTGCCAGGGGCGGCCGTGGTGGCGCCGCACGGCCTGGCGATCGCCGACGACGCCCGAGGCGTCGACCTCGACCGCGTCGACCGGGCGCTTCGGCACGCCGCCGTCTGACGTGTTGAGCTGCTCGACCGTGCCGTACGCCGTCGGCGGCATCGCGCCCGCCGCTCGCAGCGCCGCGGCCGCCTCACGGAGGCTCGCCAGTGCGACCTCCAGCACCGCCGGGTCCGGGTCGTGCTGGGCGAGCTGGCCGAGCCGGGTCAGCGCCACGACCGCGTCGGTGGATGCGACCTCGACGCCCAGGCGCCGCTCCATCTCGTCGATCAGGCGTCGGGCGATCGGCCCCGCCGCCGCGGCGTCACGGCCGGCGGTGAGCTGCTGCCACCACGGACCGAGGGCGCGGAAGGTGCCCTGGGCGTCCTGGCGGGTGTACGTCGTGCCGTCGACGATGAACATCTGGTCAGTCTGCCCGTACGCTCACCGGGTGCGCGTTGCATTCGGCACGGACGAGCGCACGGCGCTCACCGATGACGTGAAAGCGCTGCTGGCCGAGCGCGGCCATGTGGTCGTGGTGGTGGGCGACGGCGACTCGTGGCCCGACGTCGGCCGGCGTGTCGGCGAAGCCGTGGCCACCGGCGCCGCCGAGCGGGGCGTCGTGTGTTGCTGGACCGGTACGGGCGTGTCGATGGCGGCCAACAAGGTGGCGGGCGTGCGGGCGGCGTTGTGCACCGACGCCGAGACCGCGCGCGGCGCCCGGCGGTGGAACGACGCCAACGTGCTCGCCTTCGGCCTGCGGCTGACGTCGCCTACGGTCGCCACCGAGATGATCGACGCCTTCCTCACCACCGAACCCGACGCCGACGAGCGCGCCACCATCGCCCGAGTGGAGCAGCCATGACCGATGTCGCCGACGTGAAGCTCACGGAGTGGACCACCTGCGGCGGGTGTGCCGCCAAGTGGGGCGCAGCGCCGTTGAGTGCGCTCGTGCGGACGCTGGCCGGCGAGGATGCCGATGCCGCGCTGCTGGTCGGCCTGGCGCCGTTCGATGACGCGGCCGTGTACCAGGTGTCCGACGACGTCGCCATCGTGTCGACGACCGACTTCTTCCCTCCCCTCGTCGACGACCCGGACGACTTCGGTGCCATCGCCGCCGCCAACGCCTGCAGCGACGTGTTCGCCATGGGCGGGCGCGTCGTGACGGCGCTCAACATCTCGGCCTTCCCCGAGCGGTTGCCGGCCGAGGCGGTCGCCCGCATCCTCGCCGCCGCCGCCGAGGTCGTGCGCCAGGCCGGTGGGGTCGTGGCGGGCGGCCACACGATCCGCAGCGAGGAGCCCATTTTCGGGCTCGCCGTCACCGGCCTCGTCCATCCGGAGCGCATCTGGACCAAGGCCGGGGCGCGCGTCGGCGATGTGCTCGTCGTGTCGAAGCCGATCGGCACGGGCATCGTGCTCGCCGGCGGATCGCCCGAGGAGAAGCGGGCCGCCATCGCTCGCATGCGCCACCTCAACCGGGCCGCGGCCGAATCACTGGCGACCCTCGGGGCCGACGTCCACGCCGTCACCGACGTCACCGGCTTCGGCGTGTGCGGGCACGCCTGGGAGATGGCGGAGCGGTCCGACCTCACGCTGGCCGTCGACACCCGCCGCCTGCCCCTGTACGAGGGTGCCCTCGAGGCCGCCGACGGCGGGGTTCGCACGGGCGGCGACGCCCGCAACCGCGAGCACCTCGACGGCCGGGTCGTGGCCGACGACGTGGCGGCGTCGCTCGAGGCGCTGTGCTACGACCCCCAGACGTCGGGCGGTCTGTTGGCGGCGCTGGCGCCGGCCGCTGTCACCGCCGCCACCGACGCCGGCTTCACCATCGTGGGCTCGGTCGAGCCGGGCCCGGCCTCGGTGCGCCTCGCCTGAGGGGGTTCACGGCCAGCGCGTGTAGACCGGCGGCCACGACGGGCGCGGTCCGTAAGTGGCGAGCAGCGCCCGTTCGATGTCGAACTCGAACAGCACTTCGTCGGCTGTCTGGATGGGCGCGTGGTACGCGGCCCGCACGCGAGCGATCACGGCGGCGTCGGTGATCTCGCGGGCGCGGCCGTCGACCGCGAACTCGTCGTCCACGCTCTCGGGCGGGAAGGCGTGCACCGCGTAGCGACCGTCACGGCGGAGATCGCCGAGCTTCGGTGAGGCACCGATGAAGCCCCACAGCCCACCCTCGGCGACGATCGGGCAGAAGGGGTGCAGCCGCGGCCCTCCGTCGGGACGGATCGTGGCGAGGAACCCCAGGCCCAGCCCGAACTGGTAGAGGAGGCGGCGGCCGGCCTCGGCCACCTCGGGCGCCGATTGTTCGAACTCGATCCAACGCGCCACAGCGCATCATCGCGCCGGGCGCAGGCCCTGCAAGAGGGGGATGGCGGCGATCTTGTCGTCGGTCAGCTCGTCCCAGCGGACCTTCGGGAGGCGCTGGCCGCGGGGTCGGCGACAGTGGATCACGTCGTCGGGCGTGACGATGAGGTCGACGTGGATGTCGTGCGCTGTCGTCGGGATGCGCCCCGCCTCCAACACCTGGCGGTCGTGCACGGTGGTGGCCACGACGGTGGCGGTGTCGACGAGCCCGGCGGCAGCGGCGACCGCCAGTTCGAGGTCGCTGAACCCGCCGCCCTTGCCGAGCCGGGCACCGTCGCGCCCGACGGCGACGCAACCGGCGATCACGAGGTCGACGGGCGTCAGGTCGTCGAGGTCGACGGTGACCGCGGCGTGCGACGCGCCCTTGATCGACGACGCGGTGCGCGCCGACGTCGTGAGTCGCGCCGGGTCCAGCAGGAAGAACGGCCGGTCCTCGGCCAGGCGGGGTACGGCCATGTACACCCGCTTGCCGTCCTCCAGGGCGCGCTGCCGTACGGGCCACTGGGGCGAGTCGGGATTGGCCTTCAGCGTCGCGGCCCGCTCCCATTCGGGTGTCGAGGCCAAGCGCCGGGCCGCCGCCTCGGCGCCGACGAAGTTCGGGATCCGGCCGTCGGGCGCCGGGAAGCGAGCCACGCCCTTCACCGAGAGCGCGGCCCAGACTTCCTCGCGTAGGGCGGCCTTGGCCGTGAGCAGGGCCGGGTCACCGCCCGCGTCGTGGTCGTGCCGGCGCACGCCGCCGAGAGTACGTTCGGAGCCGATGGCGATGGTCTCCAAACGTCGGGCGCCGACCCGCAGCGTCGAGAAGCAGCTGTGGGCCGACGGGCACGACGTGGTGGTGGGGATCGACGAGGTTGGCCGGGGCGCGTGGGCCGGCCCACTGGCCGTCGGCGCCGCCATCCTGCCGGCCGACCGTCGGGTCAACAAGGTGCGCGACTCGAAGCTGCTCACCGAAGACGAGCGGGAGCGCCTGTTCGACCGCCTCACCGACTGGTGCATCGCGTGGCACGTCGGCATGGCGTCGCAGATCGAGTGCGACGAGCTCGGCATGGCCGACGCCCAGCGGCTCGCGGCGCGCCGCGCCCTCGACGGCCTCGCCGTCGCACCGGACGCCGCCGTCGTCGACGGCAACTGGAATTTCGTGGGGAACGCCGTCCCCCACGTCCACCGGATGGTGAAGGCCGACGCCTACTGCCTGTCGGTGTCGGCGGCCTCGATCTTGGCCAAGGTGGTGCGCGACCGCTACATGCGCGGGGAGGCCGAGCACTACCCGATCTACGCCTTCGAATCGAACAAGGGCTACCCGTGCTGGACCCACAAGGCGGCCCTGCAGGCGTGGGGGCCGTCGGCGATCCACCGCCGGACGTGGGTGTTCATGGATCACATCGTGTGGCCCGGTCTGCGCGTGTATCGGGCCGAGCAACCCACGCTGTTCTGAGGGCTGGTTGGCGGCGTCTACCGCGACGGCCGGCCGTTGGCCTGGTAGAGGTCGCGCAACGTGGCCGCCTCGGCC
>DASXAI010000104.1:0-3130 GCA_036406775.1 Acidimicrobiales bacterium | reverse complement strand
GCTGGGCCCGGCGATCGTCGACGGTGGCGCGCCCTTCTCGAACTCCTCGACCGTCGGATCCGACGGCGCCGTGTCGCCGTCTGGTGCATCCGGGCTCACCGGCTATTCGGTCGTCGATGCCGACAGCCTCGACGCCGCCGTCGCCATGGCGAAGGGCTGCCCGGTGCTGGCGGCCGGCGGCCGCGTCGAGGTCTACGAAACCATGCAGATGTAGGGAGGCGACGCCGGCCGTTCACGGCGCGTTCACCTCAGGCCGCCAGACTGGCCGGTGTGACCGCCTCCTTCGTCCATGACTGGATCGAGCTCGACGGCGCGTACAACGTCCGCGACCTCGGCGGCCTGCCCGCTCGGACCGGCGTCACCCGCGCCGGCGTGCTCCTGCGCGCCGACGCCCTCGACGACCTCACCGATGACGACGTCATCTGCCTCGTCGAGCAGCGGAGCCTGGCCCATGTGTTCGACCTGCGCTCGCAATCCGAGCGGGACCAGCGGGGCCGCGGCCGGCTGGGCGCCACCGCGGTGGCGTACTCCGAGCTCGAGGTCATCGTGGAAGCCGACCTCGAGCGGCGGCGTCTGGAGCGCAGCATGGCCTTCGCGTCCGGCGACGAACCGGAGCAGGTGCTCGCCACCGGCTACGCCGAACTCCTCGACCTCGGCCGGACCGCGTTCCCCGTCGCGCTGACCAGGCTCGTGGCGCCAGGTGGCACGCCGGCACTGGTCCACTGCGCCGCGGGGAAGGATCGCACTGGCGTCCTGGTGGCGTTGCTCCTCGACGCCGCCGGCGTGGATCGGACTGCCATCGTGGCCGACTACGCCGCCACTCAGGAGCGCATGGCGCCCATCATCGAGCGGCTCGCTGCCGCCAGCGCCTTCCACGCCATGGCCGAGCAGGTGCCGGCCTTCGTGTACGAGGCGCGGGCCGGGACGATGGAGCGCTTCCTCGCCCTGCTCGACGAGCGGTGGGGCGGCGCCGCGTCCTTCTTCACGGCCAACGGTGCCGAGCCCGACTCCGTCGACCGATGGCGAGCGCTCTTCCTCGCCGAGGTCTAGGCCACATCGACGTCGAACCGGGTCGCGCCGTAGGGCTCGGCGGTACCGAAGGCGAACACGGTGGACGGGGTCATCTCGAAGACGTACCACGGCGCCGGGCCGGCGCTCGGTGCGCTGAACGGCGCCCAGATCTCGTCGCCTCGTGCCTCCGCGGGCCAGTCGTCGTCGGCGAACACGGCGGCGACCCGCGCCACCTTGTCCGGATCCGTGACCCGTTCGGCCTGACCCTCAATCGACAGATCGAACCGATCGGTGGCGACAGTGAGGACGCAGGTGGGGTTGTGCTCCAGGTTCCGAGCCTTGCGGGCCCCGAGACCGGATGTGAAGTACAGGCGGCCGTCGAGCGGCAACACGCCGAGCGGCACGGTGTGCGGACGGCCGTCGTCTCCGACGGTGGTGAGCCAGAACGTGTGGCGGTTCGGTCCGCCGGTGTCGGGAGCCTGCGTGATGTTCTCGGCGAGGCGCTCGGCGACGCTCGACCACGGGATGAGCGGCGCGCCGTAGCCGTCGAGGTTGCGATGGGTGCGTTCGCGGATCATGTGAGTACGACGGCGCCGGTGCGCCGGACTCATCGGCCTCACACGTCGAACACGCCGTCGACCGCCATGGCGATGGCGATGGCGACGACAGCGACGGCGATGACCGCCATTCCCCAGCGCAAGAGCGTGCGCTGGGTGCCTGCCTCCGTCGGCGCGACGGCACCGGCGCCCACCGTGCACGCGACCACGAAGACCGCGCCCACGACCGCCGGTGCCATGCCGTGATCGGCGGCCACGCTGAGAGCCAGGAGGCCGACGGCGGGACGCAGGACGAGGGGCACGAACACCGGCACGACGCTGGCGCCGAGACCGCCGAGCCCGGGCTCGGGCCGAGGCACGCGGCCGGCGAGGTCGATCACCGCCGTCACGGCGACGACGAGGGCGACGGCGATGCGGACCGTCGGCGCGCTGACGTGGAGGGCGTCGAGCAGCGGGTCCGCCACGGCTGCGAGCACGACGATGACAATGGCCGCCAACCCGCCACCAACGGCCGCAACGATGAGGCGATCGCGCCGCGTCCGTCCGGCCGCCGGGAAGCCGAGCGCCGTCCGGCACGGGTTGACGACGAGCACCAGCGCCAGCGCGCCGAGGAAGGCCGGCAACGCCGTCGTCGTGCCCGGCCGCGTGGGACGAGGTTGGGCCACGATGGCGAGCGACCGCACCATCGCGGACAGTGTGTGTTGCTCGTCGTCCATCCGGGTGAGGCCGCCGTGGAACCAGGCGCCCTGGACCCGGCCCGGCTCCGGGTAGGCGGCGGCCTGGGCCGCGGTGATCTGACGGGCGGCCACCATGCCGGCCGCGCACGTGGCCCGTTCCGCCAACGCGTCGGCCGTGGACGTGAGGCGGTCGTCGGCCTCGGCCGTGCGCCACAGGCCGCCGAGTCCCTCGCCCAGGCTGCCGAGCCCGGCGGGGATGGCGTGGCCGCCGCGCAGCACGGTGTTGAGCCAGCCGTCCGACCGCTGGCTCTCCCAGCGGACCTGGAGCCCGAGCACGCCCGACTGGCGCTCGGCCAGCCGCACCAAGTCGTCGGGCAGGGGGCGGCCGGGCTCGGCGCCGGGCCACCGGGCCACGACGGCGAGGCCGTAGGCCGCCCAGTGGTCCGACACGTCGGGCATGTCGTCCTCGCGGCCGTCGCGCTCGGTGGCGAGGTACGTGCCGACGCGCAAGGTCGGCGCATCCCATCCTTCGGTGGGGAACTGCTGGTGCATCAGCGCCAGGGCCCAGAACACCTGGCCAGTCGCGAACGACGAGTATTCGCCGGCGCGGGGCGCGCCATTCGGCTCTCTGTAGGCGAAGACCGAGCCGCGCGGCTCGGTCTGGGCAAGCAGGAAACGAGCGAGGCGGTGCATCTCGTCGTCGAGGCTGTGGTCGCCGGTGACAGCCCGGCGCAGGTTGAGGCTGGCGAGGAAGAGCGCCGACGAGCCGGTCTCGAGCGGGCCGGTGCCGTTGTAGAGCGCCGTCCAGTCGTCTTCGTCGTGGAGGTGAGCGTTGGCGAAGACGGTGCCGGCCGCGGCCGGCCCGCGCGCCGCGTCGAAGCCTTC
>DASXAI010000103.1:0-7968 GCA_036406775.1 Acidimicrobiales bacterium | reverse complement strand
GCTCTGGGAGGAGTTCGACGGCCGTCACGCCGCGTTCCGCGATCCGTGGGGCACCGAAGTCGTGCTGTGGCGCGACAAGGGGACGTACAAACCCGGCGCGCCGTCGGAGTGATGCACCTCTCGCTGGCCCGCGGTCAGCCGCGTTGGAGCCGAGCCCGCTCAGCTCGGGACAGGCGAGCGACGACCAACTCGTAGGAGTGGTCGATCATCTCGCGTACCTCGTCTTCCTCGATCGAACCGTCGAGTTCGACGGTGTTCCAATGCCGCTTGTCCTGGTGGTAGCCGGGACGGACGGCCTGGTACTGCGCCCGCAAGGCGAGGGCGAGATCCGGGCCCGGCGCGCATCGAGCCGACTCGGTTCGAACGAGTCGGCTAGTTGCTCGATATCCGCATCATCAGCCGACGTGGCGCCCGCGCGCCCCTCTGCACCCCGCCGTCAGGGTGAGGCCTGCAGGCGCCGGTCGATCTCGGCGCCCATGATGGCGCACTCGGTCAGCGGGTGGTCGAACCGGCACAACAGCGCCGCCTCGAGGTACTCGCGGGCGTGTTGGAGGCGGCCGATCTCTTCGTCGAGGGCGTCGAGCCGGCGCCGGCCGACGGCCTTCCACTCGCCGACGTCGGCGGCGTTGATGACGCCCTCGATGTCGTCGAGCGACAGCCCGGCGTCCTGCAGCATCCCGATGAACACCAACCGTCGCAGCGTGGCGGGCAGGTAGCGACGCTGGCCGGAGCGGCGAGCATCGGCCCGGAGCAGCCCCCGCCGCTCGTAGTACCGCACGGTGGAGGTCGCCACGCCGGCGCGACGGGCCAGCTCGCCGATCGGCACGAGGCCGTCGACGGACAGGGAAGTCTCGTTCACGTGACCAGTTGACTTGAACCCGGGTTCAAGTATCAAGCTCGTCGGATGACCACCATCACGCCCAACCACCACGCCCATCAGCCCGGCTTCGCCGGTGTGAGCGGCTTGCTGGCCGGCCTCACGATGACCGTCGGCCGGGGTGCCGTGGCCCGCCTCGCCGCCGATGAGGCCGAGGTCGGCCGCGACGACCGGGTCGTCGATGTCGGCTGCGGCCCCGGCACCGCCGCCCGCGAAGCGGCCCGTCGCGGCGCCCAGGTGACCGGCGTCGACCCGGCCCCGGTGATGCTGAGCCTCGCTCGGCGGCTCACCCGCTCGGGCCCCTCCGTGTCGTGGGTCGAGGGCACGGCCGAGGCCCTCCCACTCCTCGACGGCACGGCTACCGTGCTCTGGTCGATCTCGACGGTCCACCACTGGGTCGACGTCGACGCCGGGTTGGCCGAGGTCTTCCGGGTGCTGGCGTCCGGTGGCCGTCTACTCGCGATCGAACGTCATTCCCAGCCCGGCGCCAAGGGTCTGGCCAGTCACGGCTGGACGGACGACCAGGCCGCCGCCTTCGCCGACCTGTGCCGTAGCGTCGGCTTCTCCGACGTGGGCGTGGCATCGCACCGCGCCGGCCGCAAGACGGTCCTCGTCGTGCGGGCGGCCAAGCCCTGAGACCGTCGGCCCGTGCCAGACTCGGGAGATGGCCACGGCGACAACTCCTCTCGGCCCGATCACGGGAGTCGACCTCGACGGCTGCGAGCGCTACGCGGGCATCCGCTACGCCCAACCGCCGGTAGGCGATCTCCGGTTCCGGCCACCGCGGCCAGTGGAGCCGTGGGACGGCGTGTACGAGGCCACCGCGTTCGGCCCGTCGGCGCCCCAACCGCCGCCGATGCCGGGTTCGTTCATCACCGAAGGCGACCTGCGCACCGATGAGGACTGCCTGTACCTGAACGTCTATACGCCCCGGTCCGACGGCAACCGACGCCCGGTGATGGTGTGGATCCACGGCGGGGCGTACACGATCGGCTCGGGCGACATGTACGACGGCACGTCGCTGGCCCGCCGAGGCGACGTCGTCGTCGTCACGTTGAACTACCGGCTGGGCGTGCTGGGCTGGCTGGCCCTCGACCATCTCGACCCGGGCCTCGCCGGCTCCGGGAACAACGGCATCCGCGACCAGATCGAGGCGCTGCGCTGGGTGCGCGACAACATCGGCGCCTTCGGCGGCGACGCGGGCAACGTCACCATCTTCGGCGAGTCGGCCGGCGACGGTTCGATCGCCACCCTGCTCGGCGCGCCCGACGCCGACGGCCTCTACCACAAGGCGATCATCCAGTCCGGCCCGGTCGCGGTGGCGCCTCCGTACAAGCCGGATCTCCTCACGACGGAACTGCTGGCGGCCCTCGGTGCACCGGCCGGCGGCATCGAGACGCTCCGCGCCGCCGAGCCGGCCCGTCTGATCGAGGCCCAGGCCGCGCTGGACACCATCAGCAAGTTCGGGCGTCACCGCGACTACGCCATCGACAGCAGTGGTCTTGGTCTACGCCCCAGTGTCGACGGCGTCGTTGTCCACTCGACCCCGGCCGAGGTCGTGGCCGCCCGCGGTGACGCCAGCGTGCCGTTGCTGATCGGCTTCAACGAGCACGAGGGAACGTTGTTCACCATGTTGCTGCCGTCGGATTTGAGCGACGAGGAGATCTGTGCCGCGCTGCCAGAGACGATCACCGACACTCGCGCTCTCGCCGCTGCCTATGCGGCGCGCAACACCGGCCGTCGCCTGATCATCGACCTCCTCACGGATGCCGTCTTCGTCGTCCCGTCCCTGCGCCTCGCCGATGCCCAGTCGGCCACGGCGGCGCCCGTCTGGGTCTACCGGTTCACGTGGAGGACGCCGGTGTTCGGCGGCCTGTTCGGGGCCACGCACGCCCTCGAGCTCCCGTTCCTGTGGGACCAGATCGACAACCCGCTCTGGAGGCCGTTCGTGGGTGACGACCCGCCCCATGCACTGGTGACCGCCATGCAGGGCGCCTGGATCGCGTTCGCCCGTACGGGGGACCCGAACGCGACGGACGCGGTGGCATGGCCCCGGTACGACGCGACGACCCGCTCCATGCTCGAACTCGGCGCCGAGATCCGAGCCGTCGACGATCCCTGCCGGGACGAGCGCGAGCTCTGGGCCCGGGTCTCGCTGCCGAGCTGAGGCCGAGTTGGTGACCGATGTCGATGGACGCGGGCATCCTCCTGAGCGAAGCGGGAGCGCTGAACGAGTTCTTTGCCCTCCAGCGCGACCCGGTCTTTCGGGGCGTCGGGATCCCGCGGGGTGACGGGCGCCTCGTCCTCGTCATCCCGGGCCTCTTCGGATCGGACTTCTATCTGGAGCCGCTGCGCTCGTGGCTGCGTCGCATCGGATATCGGCCGGTCCGCTCGACCATGGCGATCAACGCGGGATGCCCCGACCGCTTGCGGACGCAGGTCGAATCGGCGCTGCGGCGGAGCATGGACCGAAGTCCGGGCCGGCTCGCGATCATCGGCCACAGTCGCGGCGGCATGCTCGGCTGGGCGATCGCCAGCCGCCTGCAGGACCAGGTGTCGCACCTCGTCCTGCTGGGCTCACCGGCCCCCGCCGTCGTAGCGATGATGCGGTCCAACCCGAATCCCACGCAGGTGCGCGTCGCGGCCAGCGCCGTCGCCAACGCCGGCCAACGGGCGCTGCGTCTGCTCGACCCAGACTGCACCGTGCCGGCGTGCGGCTGCCCCTACACCGTCGACCTCCGAAGGGACCTGAGTCCGGCCACGCGCCTGCTGGCGGTCAGCAGCCGGGAGGACCGCGTCGTCGGCTCGCGCGCCACGCAGGTGACCAGTGGCGAGAACGTCACGGTGACCGGCACCCACAGCGGCCTCGTCTACAACCGGGCCGTGTACCCGCTCATCGGACGGTTCCTGGCTCCGAACGGGTGACGGGGTTCAGCTCGTCGACGGCACCCGTTCGGAGATCCAGCGGACGACCGCACCGATGACGAGGTCTTTCTCCGGCTCGTTGAAGATCTCGTGGTAGAGGCCGGGCCAGATCCGCAGCGTCCGGTCGCCGGAGGAGACGCCGGCGATGACGTCGAGGCTGGCTTGCATCGGGGCGAGGGCGTCCTGCTCGCCGTGCATGACCAGGATCGGGATGGTGACCTTGCCGAACTGGCTCCGTACGGACTCGATCCGTTCCGGCGCCTGTTCCAGCGTGTCGCGCGGAATGGCACCGTGGTAATTGAGGGGATCGTCGTCGTAGGCCTGCGCGACGGCGGGATCCCGGGACACGAACGCCCCGAGCGGGACGGCGGGGATCTCGTCCAGTTCGAGCAGGGCCGAGATCATCTCGCCCAGCACCACGGCGGCGCCGGTGACGACGAGGCCCGCCAGCCGATCCTGGTGCTGCTCGGCGTAGGCGATGGCCAGCATGGCGCCCATCGAGTGGCCGAGGAGGAACACCGGCACCGACGGCGCCGACGCCGAGGCCAGTGTCACGAACTCGTCCATGGCGGCCACCGCGTCCTCGACCGAGCCGGCGTTGCCGCGCTCGTCGCCCTTCGACAGGCCGTGCCCGGCGTGGTCGAGGGCCCAGGCCGCGAACCCGGCCTCGGCCAGGGCCGTGCCGACATGGTCGTACCGGCCGCTGTGCTCGGCGTAGCCGTGGGCGATCACGACGATCGCTCTCGGGTTGCCGACATCCCACACGCGGTAGGCGAGACGGTCATCGCAGAAACGTCCCTCGCGGCGGTTGACGACCGATGTACCCATGGGCCCCATACTAATTTCGGCCCAACCGGCCGTAGCGAGAGGGGCACGGGATGGAGCAGCTCTCCGGGCACGACGCGTCGTTCATCTACCTCGAGACGCCGAAGGCCCACATGGAGGGGTGCACGCTCTCGATCTACGACCCGTCGACGGCCCCGGGCGGCAAGGTCACGTTCACGGGCATCCTCGACAACCTGCAACGCCGACTCCACCTCGCCAAGATGTTCCGGCAGAAGCTCCTTCGCGTCCCGATGGACCTCGACCATCCGTACTGGGTCGACGACGCCAACTTCGACCTCGAGTACCACGTCCGTCACATCCGGCTGCCGCAGCCGGGCGACTGGCGCCAGCTCTGCATCCAGTGCGCCCGCCTGCTCGCCCGTCCGTTGGACCACAGCAAGCCCCTGTGGGAGGTCTACGTCATCGAGGGGTTGGACAACGTGGACGGCGTCCCGGAGGGGTCCTACGCCATGCTCCTGAAGGGCCACCACGCCACGATGGACGGCACCTCGGGCATGGAGATGGTCACCGCCATCCACGACCTCGAGCCCGACAGCGCGCCTCCGCCGCCGCCCGGGGAATGGCGTCCCGAGCGCGAACCGGCACCGTTCGAACTGATGCTGCGAGCGGCCGGCAACAGCGCGCTGCGGCCGATGCAGTTCGCGGCCACGATGGCCCGCGTGTTCGGCGGCTCGCAGGAGCTGACCCGACAGCTCCTGCGGGGTGAGGTGGAGTTCCCGCCGCCGCTCGCGGTGCCGCGGACGATCTTCAACGGGAACGTCTCGGCGCACCGGGTCGTCGAGGGCCGCCGCTTCGACCTGGCGGAGGTCAAGCGGATCAAGGGCACGTTGCGCGGCGCCACTGTCAACGACGTCCTCCTGGCCGTCGTCGGCGGGGCGCTGCGCGCCTATCTCGGCGCCCGGTCGGCGCTACCGCCCGACTCGTTGGTCGCGATGTGCCCGATCTCGCTGCGTCCCAAGGGCGAGACGGCGACAGGCGGGAACCAGGTCGGAGCCATGACCGTGCCGCTCGGGACCAACATCGCCAATCCGGCCCGACGGCTGGCGGCGGTGCACCGGGCGACGGCACAGTCGAAGGTCGTCCAAGACGCCGTCGACGCCAGACAGATGACCGAGCTGGCCCAGCACGTGCCGGGCGCCCTGATCGGGATCGGTGCGCGCATGACATCCGACCTCGGCCTGGCCAGCAACACGACCCCGCCGTACAACACGGTCGTGACGAACGTCCCCGGACCCCAGTTCCCGCTGTACGCGTGCGGGGCCCGGCTCGTCACCATGTACAGCTTCGGCATGGTGCACGACGGCATGGGCCTCATGAACGTCGTGTCGAGCTACTGCGGCGAGATCATCGTGTCGATCGCCGCCGACCGGGCCATGATGCCCGACCCCGCCTTCTACGCCGACTGCCTCCAGTCGTCCTTCGAAGAACTGTCCACGGCCGCGGCGTGAGCCGCGCGCGTCAGGAGAGCTCGTCGACGATGCCGGTGGTGGCCATCGCCGACTGGACGTCCTCGACATCGTGGGCCAGCACCAGTAGGTCGTGCCGGTCGCCGGATCGATCGCGCACGTAGTTCGTCAACAAGGCCTCGGGGCGGAAGCCGAGCACCGTGAACAGACCGATGGCAGGCTGCTGATCGGCCACCACCTCGACCACGACCTTCGTCAGGCCACCTCGGAGGGCGTCGATGAGGGCCCCGCGCGCCAGGGCGTGCCCGATCCCGGACCGCCGCCGCTGCGGGTCGACGACGAGCCGGATCTCGCCGACGTGGCTCGACCAGCCGACGCCGGGAATGACGGCGGCATACCCGACGACGTCGTCGCCGTCCCACGCCAGCGTGCGGCGCGTGCCATTGGCGTCCTCCGCCCAGCGCCGAACGATCGCAGGATCGCTGATGTCCTCCTTGAAGAACGTCGACTCACCGCTCGGGATGCGAGCGAGGAAGGCCTCGACGGCCCCCGCGTCCGCCGCGGTGAAGGGGCGAGTCTCCACGTCAGGCCACCCTCTCGGTGTGTGCTTCCATCCAGTCGCACAGCGGCGGGAGCGTCTTGCGCTGGGCGCTGCGGCCCACGAACAAGCCGACGTGCCCCGACGAGACGGCCAGTTCGGTCTTGTCGTCGGACGACACCAGATCGGGCAGGCCCTGGGCGCCGGCCAGCGGCACGATGTGATCCTTCTCGCCGACGATCGACAGCACCGGGCACGTGATGTCGGCGAGGTGGACGTCTCGACCGCCGATCGGCACGGTTCCGGTCTTGAGCAGGTTCTGGCGTCCCAGGAGATGGACGTTCTCGAGGAACGCGGCGCCGGGGAACGGGATCTGGTCCCGAGCCCATGTGGTCATCGCCTGGTAGGACTCCATGAACTCGTCGTTCCAGAGGTTGTCCCACAGGTTGACGTAGTCGGCGACCTCGCCCGTCGGTTTCAGGAGACGGAAGCTGTTCTCGATGACCGAAGCAGGAACGTTGCCGTCCTCGCCGATGAGCGTTTCGGGGTCGATCCTGCCCTCGGCCGTCATGGTCGTCATGGGCCCCATCGCGCTCGTGTCGACGGGCGTCGCCATCGTGATCAGGTTGCGAATGGGCCCGGGATGGGCCGCCACGTGGAGCAGGGCCAGCACGCCACCGAAGCAGTAGCCATTCATCGTGAGGTTTTCGGCCCCGCTGGTCCGCAGCACGGCGTCGACGGCCTTGGGCAGGTAGTCGTCGGTGTACGTCGAAAGGGAGTTGTCGGCGTCGAGGTGGTCGGGCACCCCCCAGTCGAGCACGTAGACGTCGAAGCCGCGACGGAGCATGTACTCGACCAGGCTGTTCCCGGGCCGCAGGTCGAAGATGTAGCTGCGGCTCACCAGGCTCATCACCATGAGAACCGGAGTCGCGAACTGTCGCTGCTTGCTCTGGTACCGCCAGAGCTGCATCTTGTCGTGGGTCCAGACCGTGTCCTTCGGTGTCTGGCCCAGTCCCGGCCGGTCGATCCCGGCCATGTACTTGATGCCGTTGCGAAAGCGCAGGAAGCTCCGCTCGAGATCGCGTTGGACGCGTCGCGCCAGCTCAGTGGGGTCGTACGCCTCACGCGTGGCGCTTGAGCTCTCCGGCATTCCGCACCTCCTGCAGGGTCTTGTTGACCGCGTGCAACTGTCGTTGGAGCGTTTCGACCTGTCGCCGCAGACGGGCCACGTCGTTGGCCGTGGGGATGTTCCAGAAGTGCATGAGCCGCTGACTGAACGACTCGACCATCTCGTTGCGCCGACGATTCAGCCCGGCGAACCACGCCGCTTGGTCGGCGAAGGCATCGGTCCGCACCATCTGCTCGAGCCGGGGTCC
>DASXAI010000102.1:0-3320 GCA_036406775.1 Acidimicrobiales bacterium | reverse complement strand
TTGACGAGGTTAGGCGGGATCTACGACACCGGAGCGACGCGAGAACGGGAGCGAGTGCGGTCGGCGAGGTACAACTCCTGGCGGTTCTCCGACCGCGTCGGGCCGATTGACGAAATGTAAAGTTGCCGGCATGGCCGGTGTCGACTTCACGTGCAACGGCGCGGCAGTGACGGTGCGCGACGACCATCCGCACCTGTTGGCGGCGCTGCGCGAGGAGCTCGACGTCACGTCGCCGAAAGACGGGTGCTCGCCATCGGGCCAGTGCGGCTGCTGCACGGTGCTGATCGACGGGAAGGCCGTCGTGTCGTGCCAGCAGTCGCTGGCCAAGGTCGCCGGCAAGGAGATCGTCACCCTCGAAGGCCTCCCCGACGACGAACGCCAGCGCTACGCCGACGCCTTCGCCGCGTGCGGCGGTCTCCAGTGCGGTTTCTGCATCCCGGGCATCATCGTGCGGGCCAAGGCCCAGGTCGACAAGAAGGGCGCCGACCTCACGCGTGAGGACATGGCCCGCCACCTCGGTGCCCACCTGTGCCGCTGCACCGGCTACGTCAAGATCCTCGACGCCATCGAGGCCGTCGCCACCGGCAAACAGGTAGCAGTGACCGCACCGGGCGGAGTGGGGAGCCGGGGCATCAAGTACGAGGCCATCGAGCTCGCCCTCGGCGACCGCGGCTACGTCGACGACGTGCGCGTCCCGGGGATGCTGCACGCCGCCCTGCGTCTTACCGACCACGCCCGCGCCACGGTGAACTCCATCGACGTCGAGGCGGCCCGTCAGGCGCCCGGCGTCGTGGCGGTGTTCACCGCCGCCGACGTCCCTGGCGAGCTGCGCGTCGGGCTCATCCACAAGGACTGGCCCGTGCTCATCCCGGAAGGCGGCCGCACCTCCTACGCCGGCGACGTGCTGGCCATCGTGGTGGCCGAGACGCGCCAGCAGGCACGGGACGCGGCCGAGCTCGTGGCCGTCGACTACGACGTCCTGCGGCCCCTCACCGACGCCCGCGCCGCCATCGACGATCCCGAGATCGCCGTCTGGGGCACCGACGGCAACGTCCTCAGCGTGAGCGAGTACCAGCGGGGCGACGTCGACGCCGCCCTCGCCGCCAGCGTTCACACCGTGCACGAGGTCTTCCGCACGCAGCGCATCGAGCACGCCTTCCTGGAGCCCGAGGCGACGCTGGCTGTCCCGTCCGACGGCGGCCGGCACCTCCACGTCTATTCCGGCGGGCAGGGGGTGTGGGACGACCGCAACGACATCGCCCGCGTGCTCGGCGTCCCGAACGACACCGTCACCGTAGAGCTCGTCTCGAACGGCGGCGCCTTCGGTGGCAAGGAGGACATGGCCAACCAGGCCCAGACCGCGCTGGCGGCATGGCTCCTGCAGCGCCCGGTGAAGTGCACGCTCTCTCGGGAAGAGAGTCTCCTCATCCACCCGAAGCGCCACCCGATCGAGATGGAGTACTGGGCCGGGTGCGACGCCGACGGCAAGCTCACCGCCCTCAAGGTGCGCGCCATCGGCGACTCGGGCTCGTATGCCAGCGTGGGGATGAAGGTCCTCGAGCGCATGGCGGGCCACGCCAGCGGCCCGTACCGTCTGCCGACGATCGACGTTCGCTCGGTCGCCGTGCGTACCAACAACCCGGCGTGCGGCGCGTTCCGGGGCTTCGGTGCCAACCAGGCCCAGTTCGCGATGGAGGGCGTGATCGATCGGCTGGCGGAGGTGGTGGGTCTCAACGGCTGGGAGATGCGGGCCCGCAATGTGATCACGCCCGGCGCCGAATGGGGTCCCGGCCAGATCATGGACGACGGTTGCCTCGGCGCCGCCCGGTGCCTCGACGTGGTGCGGCCCGACTACGAGGCCGCTCGTGCCGCCGGCAAGGCCGTCGGTCTCGGTCTCGGCCTCAAGAACTCGGGCCTCGGCAACGGGTTCAAGGAGATTGCCCGCGCCGTCGTGCGCTTCGAAGCCGATGGCACCGTGGAGGTGCGTCACTGCTGGACGGAGATGGGCCAGGGTGTGCACACAGTGGCCCTCCAGGTGGCGGTGGAGGAGCTCCAGCTCGATCCAAACCGGGTGCGGGTCATCGTCGACACGACGCGCGAGCTCGGCGCCGGCCAGACCACCGGTTCGCGAGGCACGCTGATGGGCGCCGGGGCCGTGAAGGCGGCGTGCGACGCGGCGCGCGCCGACGGGTGTCAGCTCGGCGTCGACTACGAGGGCGAGTACCGCGTCGACTGGACCCACCACCTGGGCGAGCCGGGCGTCGAGCACCCCACCATCCACTCCACCTTCGGGTACGCCGCCCAGCTCGTGGTCGTCGATCGGGCGACGGGCAAGATCGAGCGCGTGCTCGCCGCCCACGACGTCGGCCGGGCCGTCAACCCGCAGCTCTGCGAGGGCCAGATCGAGGGGTCGGTCCACATGGGACTGGGTTACGCCTTGACGGAAGACTTCCCGGCCGACGCGATCACCGCCGTACCCACCAACATGACGCTGCGCAGTCTCGGGATCCTCCGGCCCAAGGACGTGCCGCCGATCGACGTCATCCTGGTGGAGTCGCCGCAGCCCGACTCGCCCTACGGCATCAAGGGTGTGGGCGAGATCGGGCTCGTGCCCACGGCCGGCGCGGTGGCGGCGGCGCTGCACGATCTCGACGGCGAATGGCGGGCCACGTTGCCGATGCGTCGGACGGCGGCCGACGGCGCCGAGTGAGCGCCGTCACGCCCGGCCTCGTCTGCGGGCACCACCACCTGTACTCGACACTGGCGCGCGGCATGCCGGCGCCGCCTCGGCCGCCGCAGACCTTCATCGAGATCCTGGAGCAGATCTGGTGGCGCCTCGACGCCGCCCTCGACTTCGAGATGATCCGGTGGTCGGCGACGCTGGGCGCCCTGGAGGCGTTGGAGGCCGGGACCACCGCCATCGTCGACCACCACGAGAGTCCCAATGCCATCGACGGCAGCCTCGACGTCATCGCCGACGCCTGCGCCGCCGTCGGCGTCCGGGTCGTGTGCGCCTACGGCGTCACCGACCGCCACGGGCCCGATGGCGCCCGTCGCGGCCTGGCCGAGAACGAGCGGTTCCTGCGGGCGTGCGGCCGCGGCATGGTGGGCGTGCACGCCGCCTTCACCTGTCGCGATGTCACCCTCGAGGCGGCCGCCGACATGGCTGCCGAGCTGGGTGTCGGCGTCCACATCCACGTCGCGGAGGGGCCCGTCGACCGGGATGCGGGCGCGCGCCTCGCGCCGCTGGCCGCCGACGACTGGCTGCTCGTGCACTGCGTGCTGCTCGACCGGTACCTGTCGGGCACGATCGCGCACAA
>DASXAI010000101.1:0-2749 GCA_036406775.1 Acidimicrobiales bacterium | reverse complement strand
GGCGCCGATACCCAGGTACTGGGAACGGCTGTGCCGGCTCATGCAGCGCGAAGACCTGTTGGTCGACGAGCGGACGCTGACCAACCGCGAGCGCGTCGCCAACGCCGACTTCGTGCGCGGCGAGATGACGGCGTGGACCACCAAGCACACGACGGCCGAACTCGTCGCGCTCCTCGGGGGCCAGGTGCCGGTGGGCCCGGTCAACGACGCCGCCGACCTGTTCGACGACCCGCACGTCGAGGCCCGGCGGATGCTCGTCGCGGTGGAGCACCCGGGCGCACCACGCCCCGTCGTGTTTCCGGACACGCCGATGCGGTTCACGGCCACGCCGGCCGGCATCTACCGGCGCGCCCCCCGGTTGGGTGAGCACACCGACGAGATCCTCTCCGAACTCGAGGAGACCCGATGACGATCACGACCGGCCTCTGGGAACGCTGGGGCTGCCTCACCGCCGCCGACCTCCCCGCCACCGTCGACACCGTGGCCCGCCAATGCATCCTCGACTGGTTCGCCTGCGCCGTGGCCGGGAGTGGCGAGCCCCTGTCCGGCATTCTCCGCGACGAGCTGGTGACCGACGACGGCGAGGCCTCGATCGTCGGCACCGGCCAGCACACGGGCGCCCGGACCGCAGCCCTCGTGAACGGGGCCGCCGGCCACGCCCTCGACTACGACGACACCCACCTGGTCCTGGGCGGTCACTCCACCGTGCCCGTCTTCCCGGCCGCTCTCGCCCTCGCCGAGGAGCTCGACTGCAGCGGCGCGGACCTGCTCGCCGCCTTCGTGGCGGGCGTCGAGATCGAGACGCGTCTCGGTGCCGGCATCGGCCCGTCGCACTACGCCAAGGGCTGGCACGCCACATCGAGCATCGGCATCTTCGGTGCCGCCGCCGCCGCCTCTCGTCTGCTCGGGCTCGACGCCGAGCAGTTCGGCCGGGCGATGGGCCTCGCCGCCTCCCAGGCCAGTGGGCTCAAGGCCAACTTCGGCACCATGACCAAACCGTTCCATGCCGGGCACGCCGCCGAGCGGGGACTGCTGGCCGCCCGGCTGGCCCGGCGGGGCTTCACCGCCAATCCCGACGCCCTCGACGCCAACCAGGGCCTGAGCCACGCGGCCGGCGACGGCCACTGGCACGCCGAACGAATGGACGCGCTCGACGACTGGCTCCTGCCCCAGACGCTGTTCAAGTACCACGCCGCCTGCTACCTCACGCACGCCGCCATCGAAGCGACGGCCGCCCTCGGACCAGCCGCCGACACCGTCGAGCGTGTCACCGTGACGGTGAACCCGGGGAGCCTCGACGTGTGCGCCATTCCCCGGCCTCGGACCGGTCTCGAGGCCAAGTTCAGCCTGACGGCCACGACGGCCTTCACCATCGTCGGTATCGACACCACCGACCCGGCCTCGTTCGTCGACGCGCACGCCGGCGACGAGCGCGTCAGAGCCTTGATCGAGCGCATCGACGTGGTCACCGACCCCCAGCTCCGCAACACCCAGGTGCGAGTCGAGGTCGTGTCCGATGGCCGGACCCGCGTCGCGTCGCACGACACCGGCGTCCCGGCCGGCGATCTCGAGGCTCAGGGAGCCAAGCTGCGGGCGAAGTTCTCGAACCTCGTCGAACCCCTCCTCGGCGCCGATTCCAAGGCCCTCGCCGAACGGATCGAGCACGTGACGGCGCTGCCGTCGGCACGCCAGCTCGTCTCGGGCTGAAGCCGGGCGGGACCGCTCGCCTCAGTCGCCCGTGGCCCCGTCGATCGCCTCGCGCAGCAGATCGGCGTGTCCGCAGTGCCGGGCGTACTCCTCGATCATGTGGACGATGGTCCGGCGGAGGGCGTGGGCTCCCGGGTCAGGTTCGCCCCGGTTGCGGTCGTCCATGCTCGCGGTGGCCAGGTCGCGATCGATGACCGCGATCTCGTTCCAGTAGGCGGCCATCGTGTCGGCGACGGTCACGTCCGCAGGGAGACGCCATTCCTCCTCGTCGTCGAACAGCCCGGGGACGTCCTCGGCGCGCAGGACGCGTCGGAACCACCAACGCTCGACGTCGGTCATGTGTCGGATCAGGCCGAGCAGCGTGAGCGCGCTCGGCGGGCAGGCGACGCGGCGGGCCTGGTCGTCGCTCAGGTCCTCGACCTTCCGAGCCAGGACGACTCGGTGGTAGGACAGGTAGCCGAGCAGGACGGAGCGCTCGTCCTCCCCGAACGCCTTCGCCGTGGGCAGCGGGGTGACGCCCTCGTTCATGGCGCCAGGATGTCACCGCCGGCGATGCTCGCCGGACCCGGATCGTGTCACTGATGGGGCCATGAGGCCTCCACGTTGTCGAGGAACGCGTCGAGGTCCTCCGTGCCGTTCACCCATTTCGTGCCCTCGACCCAGAACGAGCCGTACCCGACCTCGGGGGGCATCGAGTCCGATCCGTCGTAGCGCACCGGGCCGGCCTGCACGAAAAGCGTGGCGATCTGACGGTCGAGTTCGTCGTCGTAGGCGGCGACGTCGACCTTCTTGTTGGCGGCGAGGTAGGGATGCTTCTGCGCCTTCACGCGCGCCTCGGCGTAGGCGGCCGACTCGAGATGATGCAGGGCCGAGACCGTCTCCGGCCTGTCGTCGAAGGCCATGGCGTAGATGCCGCTGACGATCTGGGCGTTGCCGTAGGCACTGGTCATCGCCGGCAAGGAGAACGCGCTGACGTCACCGTCGGGGCCGAAGCTCGCCTTCGGAGCCACCTGGAGGAAGTTGTTCTCGTAGAACTCGCCCA
>DASXAI010000100.1:0-3445 GCA_036406775.1 Acidimicrobiales bacterium | reverse complement strand
ATCAACTGCGTGGACGGATCCAGCGTCGGGATGAGCCGTTCCAGCTCGGAGAGCGCGGCTTGGCCCGGTCCACCGGTCCCCAGGTCGACGGCGAGGTTCAGCCGCTCGAAGAGGACGGCCAAGGCCTCGGCGCCGGTGTGCACCGCCGCCGCCGCTTCCTCGATGGCGCGGTGGGAGCCTTCGTAGTCGTCGAGCAGTCGGAGGAGCGCCGAGCGCGTAGAGAGCAGGACAGCACTGGGCCCGCTGCGCGTGAGCTCAGCGTCGAGCAGGTCGACCGCGTCGCGGAGCGAGCCCGTGTCGGCGAGGCCGGTGGCGAGGTAGCGAGTGAGCCGATCACGCGACTCCCCGTCGCCCGCCGCCGCCAGCCCGTGCCGGCAGACCTGCACGACTTGGATCGGGTCGCCGGCCCGGCGGAGCGCGGCGGCCAGTCGCACGTGGAGCTCGGTGGTGCCGGCACCGTCGTCGCCGAGATAGCCGAGCGCCTGCCGGTAGCGAAGTGCCGCCGACCGCGGCGACGAGAGGACCAGCGCGTCGCCCGCTTCGCGTAGGGCGTCAGCGGCGCGTGCATCGGCACCCAGACTGCCCAAGCTGAGGTGGTGGGCCAGCTCGACGGCGTCGACGTCCTCACCTTTCGCCCGCCGCTCCAGCAGCGACTGGGCCGCGAGGCCGTGCAGGCGACGCCGCTCGGCCGGGCCGACATCGTCGTACAGCGTCTCTCGCACGAGATCGTGGACGAACTCGTATCGGCCGTCGGCGTCGACGCGAAGGAGGGCGGCGCGTACCAGACGATCGAACCCGGCCTGAAGCTCGTCGGCGTCGAGGTGCAACGCCGGTGCCAGACCGTCGAGCTCATCGAGGTGGACGGCGCCGCGGACGGACGCGAAGCGTGCCACCGAACGCGCCGCATCGCCGAGCGGGAACACGCGCTCGAGCAGCGCGCCGCGCCTCGAGACCGACGGTACGGCCCGACTGCTCGTGTCGGTCTCCGCGAGCGACAGCCCGAGCTGGATGGCGAAGAACGGGTTGCCCGCGGCCCGCTCCACGATCGACGTCATCATGATTTCGTCGACCGGCCCGACGGTGTCGGCCACGACGCGGGCCACATCGCCGGAAGCCAGACGATCCAGCGTGACCTCCTCGAGACGGCGGTCTTCGGTGAGGCGGTGGAGCAGCTGGGCCAGCCCGGGCGTCGGCTCCGCCACGTGGGGACGGCACGTGAACAGCCACACAACCGGCAGATTCACGAGCCGGCGAACCAGGAAGCCGATCAGCGCCAGCGTGTCCTCGTCGGCGTAGTGCAGATCGTCGAT
Source organism: Acidimicrobiales bacterium (assembly GCA_036406775.1). GTDB lineage: Bacteria > Actinomycetota > Acidimicrobiia > Acidimicrobiales > Ilumatobacteraceae > DASXAI01. Next base: position 2,135 of record DASXAI010000100.1, on the reverse strand, counting down.
GGCGACGACGAGCGGTCCGTCGGCGCACTTCGTCTCGAGCAGGCTCGCCACCGGCCGGTAGACCTCGTGCAACACGGCATCGGCGCCACCGTTGGTGCCCCACGTCGGCGCGGTCGCCTCGGCCGACAGCGAGGCGAGCACCTGGGCGATGGCGGCGTACGGCACGGCCCGCTCGACCGGGTCGGCCCGACCCCACGCCACGCCGAACCCCTCGGCGGCCAGCTGGGCCACCACCTCCCGAGCCAGGTGGGTCTTGCCGATGCCCGCCTCGCCGGTGAGGAGGATCACCCGGTCCGGGCTCGCCGTGGTGGCTCGTGCCCGTTCCACCAGGTCACGGCGCTCACGCTCCCTGACCACGCCCATGGTCGGACCAGCGTAGGGTGCGCGGCGGCCGAGCTGTAGGGGAACCCCCATTCGCCGGCAACCCGGTTCACGGTTGGATCACTCCATGGGTCCGGCCGTCACGATCGAGGTCACCTTCGTCGCCAGCGCCGCCGCCTCTCCCGAGGGTGTCGTGCGGATGTCGGACGAGAGCTTGCGCCCGTTCAGCGGATGGATCGATTTGCTCGCCGCCCTCGAGGTAGTGGCGGCGGCAGTGCAGCCCGCGACCAGAGGAGCATCGTCATGACCACAACCGCTACCCGCATCAGCATGTTGCCCGTCCCGACTGGTCGCTACGCCGTGGGGCGCACGACCTTGGAGCTCGTCGACCCCGACCGCCGGGAGATCTATTCCGCTGACCCGTCGGACCGGCGGGAGCTCGTGCTGTGGACGTGGTACCCGGCCGAGCCCGGGCCGGACGCCGAGCCCGCCGACTACCTGCCTGGCGCGTGGCTGAGCGTCGCCCAGCCGATCGGACTCGACGTGGCCGGCATGCCGACCCACGCCGTCACCGACGCCCCGCTCGCTGATGCCGAGGCGAGCTATCCGGTGCTCCTCCTCGCCCCCAGCGGCTTCTCGCCGCTCTTGATGTCGGCCATCGGTGAGGAACTGGCGAGCCACGGCTATGTCGTCGTCGGTGTGAACCCCACCTACGAGTCACCCGTCACCGTTTTCGCCGACGGGCGAGTCGTTCCGATGAACCCGGCCGCCGTCGGCGGCGCCCTCGGCCCGCAGACCGGCCCGCACGAGGATGCCTTCCGGGCTCGAGCTGCGGTGTGCGACTACAAGGCGGCGGACTTTGCGTCGGTGTCCCGGTACCTGGCCCGCCTCGACGCCGGCCTCGAACCGCGACCGGGCGGGCGGTTCACAGGCCGGCTCGACCTCAGCCGCGTCGGCGCCCTCGGCCATTCGTTTGGCGGCGACGCCGCCCTCGAGTGGTGCCGGACGGACCCGGCGTGCCGTGCGGCCGTGAATCTCGACGGCGCCTTGTGGACCGAGGTCGGCCGCACCGGCCTCGACCGACCGGCCCTGCAGTTGCTCACCGACCACAGCGAGTTCGCCGTCTCGAGCGAGCAGGCCGTGGCGAACGGCATGGCGCCCGACGCGGCGTGGTTCGAGGCGGAGAAGGCGATCACGTTCGGCGGCTGGCGCGCCGTCGACGACCACACCAGGACGGCCGTGACGGTTCAGATCGCCGGGTCCAAGCACATGAGCTTCATGGATGTGCCCTTCCTGGCGACGACGGAACAGTCGCCCGTCAAGCCGATGCTGGCGGCCACGACGATCGATCCCGACCGGATGTGGCGGATCACGAACGACTTCCTGCTGTCGTTCTTCGCCAAGCACCTCGACGGCACCCCGGCCGCGCTGCTGACTGGCCCGTCGGCGGCCTATCCCGAAGTCCGCTTCGGTGCCCCGGACCTGTGAGCGCAAGCGCCATGTCCGTCGACACCATCGCCATCCGTCCCTCGTCGTCAGTCGCCCACCGCGTCGCTCTCGGCGCCGGCGTGCTGCTCCACCTCGTCGTCGGCGTGTTCGTCCTCTCGAGCGGACTGCTCATGCCACCGTGGGCCGTCGCCGGCCTGGCCGTCCTGTGGCTGGTCGGGTTCTTCGTCGTGTACCGCTACCGCAGCCGGCCCATCGTCGCCTTCGTCGTCCCGGCGGCCACGATGGGCCTGTGGTTCCTCACCGGATGGGCCGGTGAGACATTCCTCGGCTGGACCGGATAGCCGCTCGGCGTCTCATCGTGCGGC
>DASXAI010000099.1:0-4263 GCA_036406775.1 Acidimicrobiales bacterium | reverse complement strand
GGAGCCACGGGCGGTCGACCTGGCGCGCCAGACCTACCTCGACGCCTGGGGGGCGGCGCTGTTCGCTGGCCGGCTGGCCGGCCCCGGCGCCAGCGTGCTCGACGTCTCGGTGGCGGCGCTGGCGGCCCCGACGGGGGCTGCGTCTCCAGGTCCATCCGACCTGCTGCTCGACGGCCTGGCCGCCCTCGTCACCGCAGGCCGTGTCGCCGCCGCGCCGCGGCTGAGGCCTGCCATCCGCCAGTTTCGCGACGACGAGGTCTCGGCCGAGCACTGGCTCCGATGGGGCGTCCTCGCCTCGTCGGCGGCCGTCACCCTCTGGGACTTCGAGTCCTGGGAGGCCGTGAGCACCCGGCAGATCGAGGTGGCTCGCGCCGCCGGCGCCCTGAGCCCGTTGTCGGTCGCCCTGAACGGCCACGCCATGATCGCGACCTGGCGCGGTGAGCTCGAGGAGGCGACCGCACTCAGCGCCGAGGACGAGGCGCTCAAGGAAGCCACCGGTGTCCAGATCTCGCCGTACGGGGCGATGCTGCTCGCGGCCTACGAAGGCCGGATGCCCGAGGCCTCCGTGCTGGCCGATGTCACCATCAAGGATGCCATCGCGCGCGGTGAGGGCCTCGGCGTCCAGCTCGCGCAGTGGACGATTGCCGTCCTCCAGAACGGCCTCGGCCACTACGAGGACGCGCTAGAAGCGGCCGAGCAGGCGATCGACGAGCGCGGCCTGTTCATCTCGACGTGGGCCCTCGCCGAACTGGTCGAGGCGGCCGTCAGGTGTGGCAGGACGGACCGAGCCGCCGACGCCCTGGCGCGCCTCATCGTGGCCACGAGCATCGACGACGCCGACTGGGCGCTGGCGACCCAGGTCCGGGCGCGCGCGCTGCTGGCCGAGGGCGAGCTCGCCGAGGCCCTCTACCGCGAAGCAGTGGAGCGGTTGAGCCGCACCCCGTTGAAGACCGAACTGGCGCGGGCCCATCTGGTCTACGGCGAGTGGCTCCGGCGCGAAAACAGGCGGATCGACGGGCGTGAGCACCTCCGAGCGGCGCACGACATGTTCGTCGCAATGGGCGCCGAGGGCTTCGCCGATCGGGCTCGCCACGAACTGCTGGCCACGGGTGAACAGGTCCGGAAGCGGCGCGACGACACGCGTGACGACCTCACCCCGCAAGAGGAGCACATCGCACGACTGGCCCGGGACGGGCGGACCAACCCCGAGATCGGCGCCGAGCTCTACATCAGCGCCCGCACCGTCGAGTGGCATCTGCGCAAGGTGTTCACGAAGCTCGGCATCACTTCCCGGCGCGGTCTCCACGACGCGTTGCCGAGCCGCGACTGCACCGCGCCCCGGTAGGAACCGGCCATGCGACCAGGGACCCCACGGGCGCGAACGCCCTAGTGGGGGCGCGACCGTGATCGAATACCCACGCCGCGGCCTCTCGGCGCGCCGCGGAGGAGGTCGAGATGAGCAACAGCAGTGCGAGCCTGCAATACGACGTGATCATCCTCGGCGCGGGCGCGCCGGGGGAGCACTGTGCCGGAGCGCTCGCTGAAGGCGGCGCCCGCGTCGCCATCGTCGAGCGCGAACGCGCCGGTGGCGAGTGCTCCTACTGGGCGTGCGTCCCGTCCAAGTCGCTGCTGCGCCCCGGCGAAGCGGTCCACGGCGCTCGGGAAGCGGCGGCGACCGCCGAGGTCGACGTCGAGGCGGCACTCGCGTGGCGCAACTTCATGGTGTCCGACTATTCGGACGCGGGCGCGGCGCGCTGGCTCGCCGACCGGGGCATCGACTTGATCCGCGGTAACGGCCGGCTCGCCGGCGTCGGCGTCGTCGAGGTCGGCAGCGTGCAGTACACCGGCCAGCACATCGTCTTGGCCAACGGCGCCGACCCGTTCGTGCCGCCCATTCCCGGCCTGCGCGAGCTCGACGGCGTGTGGGGGACGCGGGAGGCGACGAGCATGAAGGCCGTTCCTCGGCGCTTGCTCGTGTTGGGCGGCGGCGCGGCAGGGGTCGAACTGGCCCAGGTCGTGCGTCGTCTCGGCGGCGAGGTCGCGCTCGTCGAAGTGGCCGATCGCTTGCTGGGCCGAGAGCCGGCGCCGCTCGGTGAGGCGCTGGCCGAGGTGTTGCGCCGCGACGGCATCGAAGTGTCCGTCGCGATCGGGGTAGCGGCGGCTCGCCGTGACGGCCAGGACTTCGTGATGGAGCTCGCCGACGGCCGTGAGCTGCGCGGCGACCGGCTGCTGGTGGCCACCGGCCGGCGGCCCCGGGTTGCGGACATCGGGCTCGAGACGGTCGGCGTCGAGGCCGACCCGCACGGCATCCACGTCGACTCACGTATGCAAGCCGGTGAACGGCTGTGGGCCATCGGCGACGTCACCGGCATCTGGCCGCTGACCCACATGGGGGAGTACGAAGGCGAGGTCGTCGCCTCGAACATCCTCGGCGAACCGCGTGAGGCGCATTACGAGGCGGTGCCGCGCGTGACCTACACCGACCCGCAAGCAGCGGCCGTCGGCGCCACCGAGGCCCGCTTCAGTGGCACCGCGCCCTTGACCGACGTGGCCAAGCTGGCGACGTACACCCACGACTATGCCCAGTCGAATGGCTTCCTCACGTTCCTCAGCGACGGTGAGGTGTTGACCGGTGCCTACGCGCTCGGCCCCGAAGCGGGCGAATGGCTGCAACAAGCGACGCTGGCGATCCGGGCCCGCGTGCCGATCGACGTGCTTCGGGACACCATCCAGCCCTTCCCCAGTTGGTCGGAGATCGTGGCCGCGGCCGTGAAGGCCCTCCGTCGTGAGATCGCCGGCGCCGGTCAGACGATGCGGACGTGAGCCGGGCAACGCCGTCGGAAAGTTGTCAGTAACCAGATCTGGACTCACTCCAGCATCGGGGTTACCGTGAAGGCGTGTCCGAGGAGACGCCCCTCGACAACGACGCACTGCTCCGCCGGCACGGGTTGCAGGTGACGGCGCAGCGGCTGGCGGTGCTCCGAGCGGTATCGGAGCGACCGCACCGGACGGCCGACGACATCTGCGACGCCGTCCGGGCCGAGATCGGCGCCATCTCGCGCCAGGCGGTCTACGACGCCCTGGCGACCTTCACCGACAAGGGCCTCGTGCGGCGCATCCAGCCGGCCGGCTCCCCGGCCCGCTACGAGAACCGCGTCGGTGACAACCACCATCACCTCATCTGCCGGACGTGCAACCGGATGGTCGACGTCGACTGTGCCGTCGGGGACACCCCCTGCCTCACGGCCGCCGACGACTGGGGGTACGAGATCGACGAGGCCGAGGTCATCTACTGGGGCCGATGCCCCGAGTGCGTCAGTACGAGCTAACAACGCGAGAGGAGAAGCACCGACATGTCACAGAGTGGCAGCGAAAGCGAAAACCCAGTCATCCCGTCTCCCACTCCCCAGCCGCATCGGCTCATGTCGAACCAGGACTGGTGGCCGAATCAGCTGAACCTCCAGGTCCTGCACCAGCACTCATCCATGTCCAACCCGATGGGCGACGACTTCGACTACAAGCAAGAGTTCAAGACGCTCGACGTCGAGGCGCTGAAGAGGGACATCTTCGACGTGATGACGACATCGCAGGACTGGTGGCCGGCCGACTACGGCCACTACGGGCCGTTCCTCATTCGGATGACCTGGCACGCCGCCGGCACCTACCGGATCGCTGACGGCCGGGGCGGTGGCGGCGAGGGCGCCCAGCGCTTCGCCCCCCTCAACAGCTGGCCCGACAACGCGAGCCTCGACAAGGCGCGGCGGCTGCTCTGGCCGGTCAAGCAGAAGTACGGCCGCAAGATCTCCTGGGCCGATCTGCTGGTCTTCGCAGGCAACTGCGCCTATGAGTCGATGGGGTTGAAGACGTTCGGCTTCGGCTTCGGGCGCCCCGACCTCTGGGAGCCCGACGAGGTCTTCTGGGGTCCGGAAGACACGTGGCTCGGCGACGAGCGCTACAGCGGCGACAGAGAACTGTCCGGTCCGTTCGGCGCCGTCCAGATGGGCCTCATCTACGTCAATCCGGAGGGGCCGAACGGCAATCCGGATCCGATGGCTGCGGCCAGGGACATCCGTGAGACATTCGCTCGAATGGCGATGGACGACGAGGAGACGGTTGCGCTCATCGTCGGCGGCCACACGTTCGGCAAGTGCCATGGTGCAGCCGGCGCCGAGTACATCGGTCCCGAACCCGAGGGGTGCCCGGTCGAGGCACAGGGCCTGGGTTGGAGGAACACCTTCGGCACGGGCAAGGGCGACGACACCG
>DASXAI010000098.1:0-7432 GCA_036406775.1 Acidimicrobiales bacterium | reverse complement strand
CGCGCGGTCTCGGTCACCGCGAACTCCACGCCCGGGAGCGCGAGCACCCGCCCCGCCCCGCTCGGACCCGAGTAGTCGCCGGCCTCCACGAGCTCGCCGTCGAGGTAGATGCCGTCGGTGTTCGACCAGCCGACCACCTTGCCCGCCGTCCGGGCGACGTGCGCGATCATCCGGCTGGTCGTCGTCTTGCCGTTGGTGCCGGTGACGGCCACCACCGGGATCGCCGGGACGATCGTGTGCGGGACGTCGCCCTCCGCGGACGCCACGACCCGCTCCGCCGCGTGGCTGACGGCGTCCTCGACGTCCTCCCCCGGTACGGCGTCGAGCACATCTGCGACCGCCCGGCCCATCTCCTGGGCCCGGTCGCGGTGCCGCCACGGGTATGCCACGACCAACCGGTGCGGATCACTGGTCGGGCGCACCCGCACCGCGAGCCGCATGGTCCCGGACTCGTGCGCGATCGCCCGGACCAGCCGCGCCACCGCCCGGAGCGCGAACCGCTGGCGGAACCCGGTGTCCGGCTCACCCGGCAGCGCCGCCTCCAGCCCGATCCGGCGGGCCAGTCGTTCGACGGTGGCGGTCGGCGCGGACGCCAGGCCGGTGATGTCGACCGTGAGCTTGATGGCCGCGCGCGGGAAGTAGAGGTTCGGACCGTCGAGGACCCGAAGCTCGATCAGCGACGTCACGCGCGCACGCTACCGAACTCCTGGTCCGGTCCAGAGCGGTGACAGAGGACCCGTTCGACCCACCGAACCCGATCCTGGCTCACCGCCCCTCGGGTCCGGCTACTACGGCTGGCGCAGCTGGGCACCCATCGCGTGGTAGCCGCCGTCGACGTGGATGATCTCGCCGGTCGTGCGCGGGAACCAGTCGGAGAGCAGGGCGACGCAGGCGCGGGCGACGGCGCTGGAGTCGTTGATGTCCCACCCGAGGGGAGCCCGGTCGCCCCACACGTCCTCGAACCTGGAGAACCCGGGGATCGACTTGGCCGCCATCGTGCGGATCGGCCCCGCCGCCACCAGGTTCACCCGCACGCCCCGGCCCCCCAGCTCGCGCGCCAGGTACCGCGACGTCGACTCCATCGCCGCCTTGGCCACGCCCATCCAGTCGTAGGCGGGCCAGGCGACGGTGGCGTCGAAGTCGAGGCCCACCAGCGACCCGCCGCCGGACATCAGCGGCACGAAGGCGTCGGCCAGTGTCTTCAGCGAGTAGGCCGAGATGTTGAGCGCCACCGCCACGTCCTCCCACGGCGCCTCCATGAACCCGCCGCCGAGGCACGACGCCGGCGCGAACCCGATGGCGTGCAGGACGCCGTCGACGTGGTCCCACTGCGCGGCGACGGCCGAGCGCACCGACACGACGTGCCCGGGCTCGGCCACGTCGAACTCGAACACGGGTGCCGGCGCCGGCAGCTTGCGGGCCGTGCGCTCCGTCAGCGACAGCCCCCGCCCGGCGCCCGTCAGCACGATGTCGGCGCCTTCCTCCTGGGCCAGCTTGGCCACGCCGAACGCGAGGGAGGCGTCGGTGAGGACGCCGGTGACGACGATGCGCTTGCCGGTGAGGAGCCCCATGGACGCCATTTGACCCGATCCGGGCGAGGCCGTTACTCGAGACGGCGCCATGCCATGCTCTAACCCCATGCGGATCGGCATCTTCGGCGCCACCGGCCCGGCCGGGTCGGCGCTCGCCGTGCGCCTGGCGTCGGTCGGCTACGACGTGCTCGTGGGTTCGCGCTCGCAGGAGCGAGCCGACGACGTGGTCGCCGGCCTCACCGGCCAGTGGCCCGACCGCCGGCTGCCGATCGTGCCGGTGCTGAACGAACAGGCCGCCGAAGCCGACCTCGTCGTGATCGCCACGCCGTGGGAGGGCGCCGCGACCACCGCCCACGCCCATTCGGGGCCCCTCGGCGGCAAAGTAGTGGTCAGCATGGCCAACGCCCTCGTCCGCGCCGGTTCCGAGTTCCTGCCCCTGATCCCGCCCCGGGGCTCGGTCGCCGCGCACGTGCAGGCGGCCGTCCCCACAGCCCGGGTGGTCGCTGCCTTCCACCACCTGCCGGCCAAAGAGCTCGGCCGGCTCGACCGCCCCGTCGAGAGTGACGTGCTGGTGTGCGGCGATGACCGTGCCGCCGTCCAGACCACGATGGACGTGGCGTCGAAGATCCCCGGCTGCCGCCCGCTCGACGCGGGCGAGCTGTCGAACGCCACCGCCATCGAGGCCTTCACCGCCGTCCTCCTCCAGCTCAACGTGCGCTACAAGACGCGGGTGGCCCCGCGGCTCACCGGCATCCGCTCGTGATCCGCCTGTACGACACCGCCCGCCAGGCGGTGGTGCCCTTCGAGCCCGGCCCGCTCGTGACGATGTACACGTGCGGCATCACGCCCTACGACGCCACCCACCTCGGACACGCCACTGTGTACGTCCAGTACGACGTGCTGCAGCGCCGCCTCATCGACCTCGGCCACGAGGTCCACTGCGTGCGCAACATCACCGACGTCGACGACCCCCTGCTGGTGAAGGCCCGAGAGCTCGGCGTCCACTACCTCGACCTGGCCGCGGCCGAGGTGAAGCGCTTCGACGAGGACATGGCCGCCCTCAACGTGCTGCCCGTGTTCGCGGAGCCCCGCGCCACGTCGGCCATCCCCGACATCCGCGGCTTCATCGGCATGGTGCTCGACCGCGGCCACGCTTATCAGGCCGGCGGGGCCGTCTACTTCGATATCACGACGTTCCCGTCCTTCGGCGACATCAGCCATTACACCGAGGCCGACATGCTGGCCCTGGCCCGGGAGCGAGGCGGCCACGTCGACGATCCCAACAAGCGCCACCCGCTCGACTTCGTGCTCTGGCACCCGTCGGCCCCCGACGAGCCGTCGTGGGAGACGATGTGGGGCCCCGGCCGTCCCGGCTGGCACATCGAGTGCTCGGCGTTGGCGCTGCGCGAGCTCGGCACCACCATCGACCTCCACGGGGGCGGCACCGACCTGATCTTCCCCCACCACGAGTGCGAGCGGGCCCAGAGCGAGGCCGCCACCGGCGAGCCGTTCGTACGCCACTGGATGCACATCGGGATGGTGGGCATGGACGGCGAGAAGATGTCGAAGAGCCTCGGCAACCTCGTGTTCGTCGACCAGCTCCGCGCCAAGTGGGACGCCCGCGCCATCCGCCTCGCCATTCTCGAGCACCACTACCGCGAGGAGTGGGAGTGGGACGACACGCTGATGCCTCGGGCCGCCACCCGCCTCGACCAGTGGCTCGGCGCCGCCGGTGACCCGAGGGTCGGTGCCGACGGCAAGCTGCTGGCCGAGGTCCGCGCCGCCCTCGACGACGACCTCGACGTTCCCCGCGCCGTCGCCGCCGTCGACGACGCCGCCGCCCGCGGCGACGACGTGGCCCGCGCCGCCGACCTCCTCGGCCTCGACCTGGCCGACGGGCAGTAACCTCCGGCCCCGCATGGGTGCAGAGGGTGCCGGCAAGCTGCAGGACCGCACCAAGATGGTGGCGGGCCCCATTGCCCGACGGCTGTGGCACATCGACACCAAGGGCTACGACAAGCTCCCGGCCGACGGCGGCGCCATCTTGTGCCCGAACCACATCAGCTTCCTCGACTCCGCCTTCCTGCTGCTGACGCTGCCCCGCCGCATCAGCTTTGTCGGCAAGGCCGAGTACCTCGACTCGTGGAAGACGAAGTACTTGTTCCCCGCCATGGGCATGATCCCGATCGACCGGTCCGGCGGCGACGCCAGCACGACGGCGCTCGACACGGCGACCGAGGTGCTCGAGCGCGGCGAGCTCTTCGGCATCTTCCCCGAGGGCACGCGCAGCCGCGACGGCATGCTCTACAAGGGGCACACCGGTCCGGCCCGGCTCGCCGTCCGCACCGGCTGCCCGATCTACCCCGTGGGCATCATCGGGACGGCCGACATCCAGCCGCCCGACGCCAAGCTGCCGAAGCTGTTCAAGCAGTGCTCGATCGAGGTCGGCGATCCCATCGAGCCGACCCGGTATGCCGGCCGGGGCCTCGACCACCTCGTGTACCGCGAGCTGATCGACGAGGTGATGTACGAGATCCGCGAGATGACGGGCCAGCAGTACCGCGACGTCTACGCCACCAAGAAGGCCGACGCCCTGCCGTCAGCTCCGGCCCACATCACCCACGTCAGCGACCACGCCCTCGCGGTCTAAGTCGGCGGAGGCGGCCGCAAAGAGGCCGGTAGCCTCGATGGCCATGCCTGACGAGATCACGGTGACGCTGCCCGACGGCTCGACGAAGACGGTCGCCGCCGGCACCACCGGCCTCGCTCTCGCCGGGTCCATCGGTCGCCGCCTCGCCAAGGACGCGGTGGCCATCAAGGTCGACGGCGAGCTCGTCGACCTCACGCGCCCGCTGGCCGACGGGGCCGACGTCGAGATCGTCACGGGCGCGTCCGAGACCGGCCGTCACGTCCTGCGCCACTCGACGGCGCACGTGATGGCGCAGGCCGTGACCCAGCTGTTTCCCGGAGCCAAGTACTCGATCGGGCCGGCCATCGAGGATGGCTTCTACTACGACTTCGACCTGCCCGGCGGGCAGACGTTCCATGAGGACGACCTGGGTGCCATCGAGACCCGCATGCGGGAGATCGTCGCGGCCGATCAGCCGTTCGTGCGGTCGGAGCTGAGCGCCGACGACGCGCTCGAGCTGTTCGCCGACCAGCCGTACAAGGGCGAGATCATCGAGCGCGCCGCCAGCGCCCAGGCCGACGCCGCCGACGCCGGCGAGGTCTCGGCGGGCGGGACGGTGAGCGTGTACCGCAACACGCCCGAGTTCGCCGATCTGTGCCTCGGACCGCATGTGCCCTCCACCGGCCGGCTCGGTCACTTCCAACTCCGGCGGGTCGCCGGCGCGTACTGGCGGGGCGACGAGAAGCGCCCGATGTTGCAGCGCATCTACGGCACGGCGTGGGAGTCCGACGCCGCCCTGAAGGAGTACCTGCACCGGCTGGAGGAGGCGGAGAAGCGCGATCACCGTCGGCTGGCGGTCGAACTCGACCTCCTGTCGTTCCCGGAGGAGCTCGGCGGCGGCCTCGTCGTGTGGCACCCGAAGGGCGCCATCGTGCGCAAGGTGATGGAGGACTACAGTCGCGAGCGCCACATCCAGGGCGGCTACGAGTTCGTGTACACGCCGCACCTGTCGAAGGCCGGCTTGTTCGAGACGTCGGGCCACCTCGACTGGTACGCCGAATCGATGTACCCGCCGATGGAGATGGACAACGGCGTCTATTACCCGAAGCCCATGAACTGCCCGATGCACTGTCTCATCTACCGCAGTCGCCAGCGCAGCTACCGGGAGCTGCCGCTGCGCCTGTTCGAGCTGGGCACGGTGTACCGATACGAGCGAGCTGGGGTGCTGCACGGCCTGCTGCGGGTGCGGGGCTTCACGCAGGACGACGCCCACATCTTCTGCACCGCCGAGCAGCTTCCCGACGAGCTGACCGGCGCGCTCGACTTCGTCCTCTCGGTGCTGCGGGCCTTCGGCTTCACCGACTTCGTCGCCAACCTGTCGACGCGCGACCCGGCCAAGTCGATCGGGGCCGAGGAGGACTGGGAGTACGCCACCGACACGCTGCGCGCCGTCGTCGAGAAGGCCGGGCTGCCCTACGAGACCAAGGAAGGCGACGCCGCCTTCTACGGCCCCAAGATCGACATCGACGTCCGTGACGCCATCGGTCGCTACTGGCAGCTGTCGACGGTGCAGTTCGACTTCAACCTGCCCGAGCGCTTCGGCCTCGAGTACGTCGGCGCCGACAACGCCCGGCACCGGCCCTACATGGTGCACCGCGCCCTGTTCGGCTCGGTGGAGCGGTTCTTCGGCGTGCTGCTCGAGCACTTCGCCGGCGCCCTGCCGACGTGGCTCGCTCCGGTGCAGGTACGCGTGCTCCCTGTGTCCGACGGTCACGACGCCTTCGCCCAGCGCCTGGCCGACCGGCTCCGGGCCCTGCACTACCGGGCCGACGTCGTCGAGGCCACCGACCAGCTCGGCAAGCGCATCCGCGCCGCCAAGCTCGAGAAGATCCCGTACGTGCTCGTCGTCGGCGACGACGACGTCGAGCACGGCACGGTGGGCGTCAACCCGCGCGGCGGCGACGTCGAGCGGGGTGTCCCGATCGACACCTTCCTCGAACGCGTCGCCGCCGACGTCCTCGTGCCCAACGCCGCGTCGTGAGCCTCGATCGGCTGTGGGCCGGATGGCGGACGGCCTACGTCGAGAGCGCCGCCGCCACCCCCGAGTCGGAGACGACGTCCCCGTTCCGCGCCATCCTCGCCAGCGGCAGGCCCGACACCGAGACCCACATCGTGTGGCGCGGGAGCCAGTGCTTCGCCATCCTCAACGCCTACCCCTACACCAATGGCCACCTGATGGTGATGCCCTACCGCGAGGTCGGCGAGCTGGAGGACCTCACGCCCGCCGAACACGACGACTTGTGGCACGGGGTCACGCAGGCCGTGCAGGCGATCCGGGCGGCCTACCGGCCCGACGGCATCAACCTCGGCATGAACCTCGGCCGCCCCGCCGGCGCCGGCGTCCCCAGCCACCTCCACGTGCACGTGCTGCCCCGCTGGAACGGCGACACCAACTTCATGACGTCGGTCGCCGACACCCGGGTGTTGCCCGAGACGCTGTCGTCCAGCGCCGCCCGCATCCGCGCCGCCTGGCGCACCTAACTCTTCGTCGCCGCCGTCCGCTTCGCTTCCGTCGGCTCCTGCTCGCTTCGCTCGACAATCGGTGCTTCCGCGTCCGGCGCCGCACGGCGAAGCCGAACGGCGCCGCTCACCTAACCTGATCCCGATGGCCGACGACGAGGTGCGCGACACCCTTCCCGAGGACCTCGACGTCTCCGGGTTCGTCGGGCCGTACCGGTTCCCCGACAACAGCCGCCGGCGCTACCCCGGGATCATGTACCTCGTCGTGGCGGCGCTGTGCGTCGTCCTCTGGGTCGCCCGCCACGACGGCGGCGTGCTGGTGAACGGTGGCTTCCTGGTGGCGGCGGTTCTGCTCGCGGCGGCCGGCGTCATTTCCATCACGTCCGGTTGGCGCATGCACGTCGACGAGAAGGACGCCCTCGTGGCCGCCACCCGGGCGGCCGGCTTCCCGGTCGGCCACGCCTCGGCCCAGCTTTCCTGGCGGGGCCTGCGCAGCCGGCCGACGTGGCGCATCCTGTGCTACTCGTCCGAGGAGCCGCCCAAGCGCCGGGCCTTCGTGCTCGTCGACGCCATCGACGGCCGCACCGTGGACCAGATCGTCGAGGACAACCCCGAGTCCTGGACCGAGCCGGCCACCTAGGCGCCAGCTCAGCCGGCGCCCTGGGCCGCTTCGATGGCCTCGTTCATCTGACGGAGGATGCGTCCTGCGTCGAGGGCGAGCGACCGCAGCCGGTCGAGCCGGGCGTCGGTC
>DASXAI010000097.1:0-12215 GCA_036406775.1 Acidimicrobiales bacterium | reverse complement strand
ACGCCGGCGAGGCGCTGGCTCACCATGGTGACCTCGGCGACGACGTCGGCGCCCTCCACCGGGTCGCCGTCGTCGTTCTCGGGGAAGGTCGTGCCGAAGCAGACGTTGGATCCGTGCTCGGGGAACAGCAGGGGCGCATCGGGCGAGAGGGCGTCGATCGGGCTGATGACGACGGGAAGCGGCTCGTAGTCGACCTCGACGGCGTCGGCGGCATCGGTGGCCTCGTCGCGGCTCTCGGCCACGATGGCGGCGACGACGTCGCCGACGAATCGCACCCGTCCGGTGGCGAAGACGGGCCGGTTCAGGGAGGGCGGCATCATCGGGAACTGCTGCAGCGACGCCAGGCCGAGATCGTCGCCGCCGGCGTGGTACACCGCGACGACACCGGGCATGCCTTCGGCGGCGGAGATGTCGACCCGGCCGAGGTCGGCGTGGGCGACAGCCGAGCGCACGAAGGCGACGTGGAGGATGCCTGGCTCGACGAGGTCGTCGACGTACTTGCCCTCGCCCGTGAGCAGGGTCGGGTCTTCCAACCGAACGACGGCGTTCCCCAGGATCGAACCAGCTGCAGCCATGTCTGACGGCCCCCCTCTCGATGTGTCCGGGAGTGTAGGCCGCAGGTGCGCGGTGACTGCGAGACGACCGGGCGCCCCCGGCGCCTCCCGCCGCACCGAGTTTCGAACTGGCGTCGCTCGGCGGCCGGGCAAACGGCGGGCGACTACGGAGGGGCTGCTCACGGGTATCTCCCGCTCGACACCAGGAGGTGGATCGTGGCTTCAACCCGACAACGTCAGGCGGCAAAGCGCAACATCAAGAAGGCGACTGCCGCCGCCCGCTCGAAGCGCAGCATCGCCAAGATGCCGGCCAAGACCCGTTCGGCCCTCGGGAAGCAGGGTGCCGCCGTCGCCCGCCGCAAGCGGACCGGAGGCTCGTCGCCCAAGACCCGCGCCGAGCTCTACGAGATCGCCAAGCGCCGCAACGTGCCTGGCCGGTCCAAGATGGGCCGGGCCGAGCTGGCCCGCGCCCTCGGCATGAAGTAGGCGTGTTCAGCCGGCGCCCGCGCCGGTTCCGGGACGCTGGATGTACCGCGGCGGTACATCTGACGTCGCGGATCGGCCGGCACGCCGCCAGGTGAACTCTGGGTGACACCCGTCTCCGGGCCCCGACCGGTGGGTACCCACCGGCATGGCTGAGAACCGACGCATCGACTCGGTCGCTGAGCGTCTGGCCGACGAGTACGTCACGGCGTCGGGCGAGGCACTGGCGCGCGAGCACGTTGCCGACGTCGTAGCCAAAGCGGCCGAGCCGCTGGCCGATGCTCCGGTCCGGGACTTCGTGCCACTCCTGGTCGAGAACGCCGCTCGTGACCGCATGCACGACGAAGGTCACCACGTCGAACCTTCGGAGGAGGACACGGCGCCGATGCACGTCAAGGCCGACGACCGCAAGGACCGGCTGGTCTCGGGCTTCGCCCAGGCCGACCTCGAGAACCAGTAGACGGCCGTCGCGTTTGGCTGTCGCGCCCGTGGGGAACCCTCACGCGCACACGCGTGAAGGGAGTCCCGTGACCGGCAGCGCCGTGCGCACAGGTGTGAACGAGGGCGAATTCCACCAGGCCCTGGCTCTGGCGGTGAAGGCTCTGAACGAGGCCGTCGTCCCGTACGTCTTCATGGGCGGCGTGGCGTCGATCGTGCTCGGGCGGACCTCGTGGACCCACGACATCGACATCTTCATCGCCGGCGCCGACGAGCCACGGGCACTCGACGCCCTCGTGTCGGCCGGCTTCGAGATCGAACCGCTCGAGTCGAGCTGGCTGAGCAAGGTGCGTCACGGCGACGTCGTCGTCGATCTGATCCGCTGCGCCAGCGGTCCGGTGTTCCTCGACGACGAGATGATGGCCCGGGCCGTCGACGGCGTCGTGTGGGGCACGGCCGTGAAGGTCATCCCGCCCGAGGACCTGGTCGTCACGAAGGCGTTGGCGCACGGCGAGGACACCGCTCACTACTGGTGGGACGCCCTCGCCGTCATCGCCGGCGTCGACCTCGACTGGGAGTATCTCCTGATGCGGGCCCGGCGTGGCCCTCGTCGTGTGCTGAGTCTGTTGCTGTACGCCCAGTCGATGGACCTGATGGTGCCGGACACCGCCGTGCGCCTGCTCATCGACGCCGTCTTCCCCCACGAGGTGCTGTCGTGACCGACGCCGACGATCCCTACCTTGCCGTCCACGTGCGCGAGCGGCTCGTCGCCGACGACCGCATCGGCGAGCAGGACCTGCAGACGGAGATGATGGAGGGCACCGTCGTCATCACCGGCGAGGTGTCGACGGAGGAGCGGCGCCAGGCCGTCTCCCAGGTGGCGGCGGAGACGCTCGGCGGCACGCCCCATCGCAACCTCGTGAGCGTGGCCCACAACGACGGTCCGGTCGAGACCGAGCGGCTGTCGTGATCCGGGTCGCGGCGGTCGGCGACGTCCACGTCGGACCGGACTCCACGTGCCCGCTCGGCACCGAGCCCGAGCGGATCGCTGAGGACGCCGACCTCTTGCTCCTGGCCGGGGACCTCACACGCGTCGGGGCCGTCGACGAGGCGGAGGCACTGGTGGCGGCGCTCGAGTGCATCCGGGGTTTCCCCGTCGTCGGCGTGCTCGGCAATCACGACCTCGCCTCCGACGCCGGCGACGAGATCACCAAGGTGATGACGGCGGCCGGTGTGACGATGCTGGAGGGCGAGAGCACGGTGGTGATCGTGGGGGACGCGACGGTGGGGATCGCCGGCACCCGAGGCTTCGGCGGCGGCTTCCCGGGCGCGTGTGCGGCTGAGTTCGGCGAGCCCGAGATGCGCGCCTTCGTCCACTTCAGCAAACGGCTGGCTGCCTCCCTGACGTCGAGCCTGGAGGAGCTCGAGACCGACGTGCGCATCGCCCTGACGCACTACGCGCCGATCGAGGACACCCTGGAGGGCGAGCGGCTCGAGATCTACCCGTTCCTCGGCAGCTACCTGTTGGCCGAGGCGGTCGATACGGCTCGGGCCGACCTGGCGGTGCACGGCCACGCCCACCACGGGACCGAGCGCGGCGTCACGCCCGGCGGGACGGCGGTGCGCAACGTGGCCCAGCCGGTGTTGCGCCGGCCGTACGGCCTGTACTGCCTCGAGCCGGTGTCGACGCCGGTTCCGTGACCTAGGCGTCGCCGCGGCGGCGGAGCATCTTCTCGATGCTGGCCAGGTGCAGCTTCTCGTTGCGGATCATCTCGCGCGCGTACTCCTCGAGCGACACGTCGCGCCCCTCCACCAACGCCAGCAGGGCCGTGTAGAGGTCGATGCCCCGCTGCTCGTGGATCACCATCTCCTGCATCATGTCGTCGACGGATGCGTGGTTGGTGCCGACGAGCTCGCCGATCCCGAGCGACACCGGCTGACCGAACGACGTCACCTCGTCGCCGGCGAGGGCGGCGTGGGCGAGGCTCTCGGCCGCCTGCTCGCGCATCCAGCTGATGATCGGGATCCGGGCGTGCCCGAACACCATCATCGAGTACTGCGTGTAGCGGACAGCGCCCGCCAACTCGAGCTCCACGATCTCGTTGAGCGTCTTGACGACCTGGTCCTGATCGAGATCCACGATCCCTCCTCGGCGTGCGGTCCGAACCCACCTCGCACCGTTCCCGGCCCGGCCGCTGTGTAGCCGCGCCGCCGCAGACTGTCACCCCCCAGGGTTCTCGCGTCGCCACGGTGTCGTATTGGCCGCCTAGTTTCGTCAGAACCTGCAGAAGGGCACAAGGGGAAGGAGGGCAGGAGTGAGCGAAGCGCCCGAACGGCCGGCGCCCGTGTGGGTCGTGATCTACGAGTCGGCCGACGACGTCGCCGAGACGGCCCCGGTCCACTACCCCGCCCACAAGGCGCGTGTCGACGAGTTCCGGGCGCGCGGCGAGCTGCTGTTGGTGGGCCTGTTCGGCGATCCGCGCGAGGGGTCGATGTCGGTGTTCCGGTCGCGTGCGGGCGCCGAGGAGTTCGTCGCCGGTGACCCGTTCGTCCGTAACGGCGTGGTCAAGGCCTGGACGCTCCGGGAGTGGAACGAGATCTACGGAATTTGAACTCGGTGCGGTACGGTGCGGCATGGCCCGCATCGAGATCCCCGCCGGCGAAGGCTCCGAGATGGCCAGGGCGATGGCCCTGCGCCCCGAGTTCCAGCCCGCCATGCAGGCCTGGGAGAAGGCGGTCGGGCGCAGCACCCTCGACTGGCGCCTCCACGAGCTGGTCCGAGTGCGCGTCGCGCTCATCAACGACTGCGCCATCTGCAAGGCGTGGCGCAACCAGGTCGCGTTCGACGCCGGGGTCACGGAGGATCTGCTGGCCTCGGTGGCCGACGCCCGCACCGCGCCCGGCTTCACCGACGCCGAGCGGGCCGCCGTCGAATACGCCGAGCGCTACTGCACCAACTCCACGAGCATCGACGACGCCTTCATGAAGCGCCTGGCGCAGTACTTCGACAGTGGCGAGATCATCGAGCTGACCCTCGTCATCGCCAAGTACATGGCCATGGGCCGGTTCATGCAGGTGCTCGGGTTCGACCAGACGTGCCGGCTCGAGCTCGACGAGCGGGGCCGGATGGTGCTCGTCTGAGCACTCGATCCCGTCAGCCGGCGGGACGCAGTTCGATCCGCAAGCCGTGGTTGTGGTCGGGCGCCAGGAGGCGGCTCTTGGCGTCGTCGCCGTCGACCAGCGGGATGCCGATGCCATCGAGGTGGCGCTCGGCCCGTTCGAGGTCGTCGACTTCGAACACGGTGGATCGCAGGCGCGGGCCGTACCGCTCGAGGAAGTCGCTCAGCTCGCCGGGACCAGTCGGCGCCAGCAGCTCCACCACGGTGTCGCCGACGTGGACGCCAGCGGCCTCGGCGCCCACCGCGGGGCGGGCGTCGCGGTAGGCGACAGACGCGCCGAACACCCGGTCGAAGAACGCGACGGCCGTGGCCAGCTCCGGCACAGCGGCCCGCAGACACGCCAGTCCGGTCACGCCGAGGGGATGCTCGTCGCGCCAGTACGTGCCGGGATGAACAGGAACGAACTCGGGGAAGTCGGGCCGGGGCGCGTGCCAGTCGCCGTCCCACACCTCCCACGAGACACCGAACCCGTCGCGTGGATGGGTGAAGAAGAAGTGGCCGAGATCGGTCAGGAGGCGGACGCCCAGTGCGTCGCACGCGGCCCGCGCCGCGGCGACGTCGCGCACCTGGTACTCGGCGCCGATGTAGTGGTCGCCGTAGAGCGCCAGGAGCCGGCCCTGGCCCCGTTCGGCGCGCTGACGCGGCGCGAACAGTTCGAAGATGACCGGCCCGAGCGACACCAGGCAGGCGTCGACGTCGTCACCCGGATGGGCGACGCGGAGATTGAACTGGAGGCCGAGCCGGCCCACGAAGTGGTCGACCGCGCTCTCGTAGCCATCGACGATGGCGTTGACGTGGTTCAGTTTGAGCAGCTCCAGCCGGGCGGGACGAGCCGTCATCGGTCGGCCTTGGCGATGATCTCGTCGCCGTAACGGCGCACGGCGTCGACGGCGCCGGCCACGCTGTCGTGCGGGAATCGGAACGACGTCCACGTGACACCCAGCTCGGCCAAGCGGCCCAGGGCGTCGAGGCGCTCCTCCACCGACGCGTCGGCGGGCGGCGGTGTGGGGCTCCCGGCGGCGACGTCGAGGGTCTCAGGGTCGCGTCCGTGCTCGACCATCTCGGCCTTGATCTCCCGGATCAACGCCGCCAACTCGGCGTCGGTGTCGATTGCCCGCGTTCGGGCCGTGCGAGCGAGGAGCGCCCCGCCGCCGATCATGGGGTTCCAGCCCTGCCCCCACCGGGCCACGCGCTGGCGCACGAGGCGGGCATTGCCGCCGAGCCACAGGGGCGGATGCGGGCGCTGGACGGGTCTCGGCTCCAGGCCCACGCCCACCGCCGTGAAGTGGCGGCCCTCGTAGTGGAAGTCGTCGGTGGCCCACAGGCCCTTCCACACCTCGATCGCTTCGTCGAAGAGGGCGTTGCGCTCGTCGAAGTCGACACCGAGGGCGGCGAACTCCGAGCGCAGGTAGCCGGCGCCGATCACGAACGTCGCTCGGCCGCCCGAAACGACGTCGACGGCCGTCATCGACTTCGCCAGGAGGAACGGGTTGCGGTACGGCACCACCGCCAGCCCGGTCATCAGCCGGATGCGGCTCGTGACGGCGGCGATGAAGCCGAGGCCGACGAACGGATCGAGGGTCTCGTGCCCGCCGTGCTCGAGCCACTTGCGCGACGGCGCGGGGTGGTCGGTGAGGGCGATGCCGTCGACCCCCGCCTCTTCGGCGGCCCGGGCGAAGGCCGTGATGTTGGCCGGATCGAGCCACGCGCCGCCGTCGAGGTCGCTGTGGAGGGGGTACTCGAGCATGAACCGCACCGAGCCACCTTGCCGACTGTGTTGGACTCGATGCAAAATCCGTGTCCCGGGCGTTTCACGCTGCTTTAACCACGCCAGGCGTGGAAAAACCAGCGTGAAACCGGAGGGGAGACGGGGCCGGGGTCGGGTCAGCGGGCGGCGTCGCCCTTGCGCCACTCCGTCGTGGCCTCGTCGAGGGCGGCCTTCAGGTCCGGGTCGAGGGGTGTCTCGGCCGCGGCCAGGCTGTCGGCGAGCTGTTCGGGCCGGCTGGCGCCGATGATGGGCGCCGTGATGGCCGGGTGGGCGAGCACCCAGCCCACCGCCACCGTCGTCATGGAGAGGCCGGCCGACTTGGCCAGGTCTCGGATGTGCTCGATGGCGTCGAACTCGTCGGCGTGCCAGTACCGGTCCTGGTACATCTGCCCGGCCCGCCCCAGCGTGAAGCGCGTGCCCTCGGGCGGCGCCGACTCGCGGTCGTGCTTGCCGGTCAACAGTCCGCCGGCCAGCGGGTTGTAGGGGATCACGCCGACGCCTTCCTCCAGGCACAGCGGCAGCAGCTCCCGCTCGATCTGCCGGAAGAGGAGGTTGTACCGCGGCTGCACCGAGTCGATGCGCACCAAGTCCTTCGCCTCACTCCGCCCGAGCGCACGCGCCACCTTGTAGGCGAACCAGTTGGAGACGCCGACGTACCGCGCCTTACCCGAGCGCACCACGAGGTCGAGCGCCTCGAGCGCTTCGTCGAGCGGCGTCGTGGCGTCGTAGGAGTGGAGTTGATAGAGGTCGACGTAGTCGGTGCCGAGCCGGCGCAACGAGGCGTCGATGGCGTCGAGGACGTGCTTGCGCGACATGCCCTGGTCCCACTTCGGCCGGCCCATCCGGCCCACGCACTTGGTGGCCACGATGAACTGGTCGCGGCGGCCGGCGAGCCAGCGCCCGACGATCTCCTCCGTGCGGCCCACGGTCTCCACACCGCCACCGAGCGGATACACGTCGGCGGTGTCGAGGAACGTGACACCACCGTCGGCGGCGGCGTCGAGGATGGCGTGGCTGGTGGGTTCGTCGCACTGCAGGCCGAACGTCATGGTGCCGAGGCAGATGCGGGAGACGACGAGACCCGTGCGTCCGAGGTTCGTGTGTTGCACACCCGGAGCATATGGTCGCCTCGTCGCATCGCACCCCAGGAGGAGATGTGTACGAGGACCAGTACACGATCGTCGAGGACGTGGTCGCTCCCGGCGAGCCCGGCGACGACCACCACATCGTCGACTACCAGACCCAGGAGCTCGTGTCGCGCCTGTGGACCAAGTACCTGGCCCAGGTGCGGGAGGGATTGGCCCCGAGCGGCGTCGGCCCGGTGATGCGCCGGGCGTCGTACTCGCTCGACAACGAAGCGTTCGCGGGCCAGCCGCTGCAGCGCGGCATCCGCGTGATCGGCCGGACCCGCCGCTCGTGCACGTTCGCCGCCGACCTGTGGCATCCCGCCGACGGCCGCATGGTGCACGCGGCCGAGATCGTCACCGTCTTCGTCGAGCCCGGCAAGGGGTCCGTCGAGATCCCCGCCGACTTCTGGGCGGGGGTGGAGGCGCTCGAGGGCCGCACCATTCCGGTCACCGAGCGCACCCCGGTCTGATCCGGCCTCGCCGAGGTGACGGTTTTGCACGTGTGAGGTGCATTTCCGTCACTTCGGCGAAAAGGAGACCTTGCCGCTCCAGTGCTGGGCGTTGCGGACGACCTCGTTGAAGGGGCGGTCGGTGTCGAAGCTCGGTTCGCGCGGCAGCCCGAGGGCGCGCTCGCCGATGCCGTTGCGCTGCACCTCGTTGGTGCCGCCGGCGATGGACATGACGCGTCCATTGAGATAGTTCACTGCTGCCGTCATGCCCTCGATCGAGCCAGGCTCCCACGCCAGCGCCGCGCCCCGGCCGATCTCCATGCCGATCCGGGCGCGGATCGGATCGAGGACGCCTTGCGCGAGCTTGCCGTAGGCGGCGATGCCGGCGTCCATCGATCCGCTGGCGCGCATCCTGATGGCCAGGCGCTCGTTCAGGCAGGCGTGGGCGTAGTCGTTGATGTGGGCCCGGGCGATGAGCTGGCGCACGACCGGGTCCTTCTCCCGCGAGATGCGTTCCGCCAGGGCCACGAGGTCGCTCGGGAGGCGCCCGGCGTCGGGCGGCTCGGGCACTGCCACGGCGCCGCCTCCGCCGCGCTCGAAGACCAGCATCGTCTGGGCGACGGCCCAGCCTCGGTTGACCTCACCGATGACGTCGTCGTCGGTGAGCTCGACGTCGTCGAAGAACTCCTGGCAGAACTCGGCGTCGCCGTTGATCTCCTTGATCGGCTGGACGGTGACACCCGGCGCGTCGGTGGCGACGGCGAACCACGTGACGCCCCGATGCTTCGGGACGTCCCAGTCGGTGCGAGCCAGGCACATCCCGTAGTCGGCGTAGTAGGCGCCGCTGCTCCAGATCTTGGACCCGTTGAGGATCCAGCGGTCGCCGTCGCGTGTCGCACGCGTCCGGATGCCGGCGAGATCGGACCCGGCTTCGGGCTCCGAGAAGAACTGCACCCACAGCTCGTCGCCGGCCAGGATCCGCGGCATGTGGGCCCGGAGGAACTCCGGTGAGGCGTGGGCCAGCATGGTGCGGGCGCACACGCCGAAGGTGGTGCCGCCGGCCACACCGAAGTCGGGCATGGCGTACCCGGCCGCCTCTTCGTTGAACGCCCGCTCGTGGGCGAGCGTGAGACCTCGACCGCCGTACTCGGCGGGGAAGGAGATGCCGGCGTAGCCACCTTCATGGACCCGGCGCTGGAGGACGCGCTGCGAGGCGATGCCCTCGACCGTCTTGTGGTCGACACCACGGAGGCGCCGCCCACTCGACTTCGCGTCACGCCGCTCGAGGTTGGCGGCCAACCATTCCCGCGCCTCTCGGCGGAAGGTCTCGACGTCGACCTGGTCGTCGCTCACGAGTGTCTCCTCACAGTCCGGCGAGCTGGCAGACGCGCTCGCGATGCCATGCCGGCTCGCCGTAGAGCGCGGCGTCGGTGGTCAGGCGGCGCAGGAACAGGTGTTGATCGTGCTCCCACGTGTACCCGATGCCGCCGAAGACCTGGAAGCAATTCTGCGCCACATCGATGCTGCAGTCGCCGACGAACGCCTTGGCCATGCTGGCCACCGACGCCGCGTCGGGCTGCCCGGTGCCGACCCGCCGGGCCGCGGCCAGGCCGATGGCCTTGCTCATCTCGAGCTCGAGGCTGGTGTCGGCGAGCAGATGCTTGACGGCC
The DNA here is from genome assembly GCA_036406775.1 of Acidimicrobiales bacterium. Taxonomy (GTDB): domain Bacteria; phylum Actinomycetota; class Acidimicrobiia; order Acidimicrobiales; family Ilumatobacteraceae; genus DASXAI01. Next base: position 2,547 of record DASXAI010000097.1, on the reverse strand, counting down.
TGGAACGAGCCGATGGGCCGGCCGAAGGCGATGCGGCTCTTGGCGTAGTCGAGCGCCAGCTCGAACACGAAGTTCATGGCGCCGATCGACTCGGCCACGGTGAGCACGCATGCGATCTGCAGCTGACGATCGATCAGCGCGTCGACGTCGTCGACGGCCACCACGGCCGACGGCGGCACATCGACGTCGTCGAAGTGGACGTCACTGAACCGCCGCGTCAGGTCGAGACTGTCACGGTCAGCCACGCGCACACCGGGCGCGTCGGCGGCCACGAGCAACTGCACGCGACCATCGTCCGAGTCGGCCGTGACCAACAGCCAGTCGACGCGGTCGGCGTCCTGCACGAACGACTTCGTGCCCGTCAGCGTGTACCCGTCGGCGGCTCGCGTCGCCTGGACGCCGGCGCCCGCGTCCCACTCACCACCGGGACCGGCGGCGGCCCACGACGCGGCGTCCTCGCCCGACAGCAGTCGGGCCAGCACCTTGGCGTGGTCGCCGCCCTCAGTGCCGGCCTCGGCTTCCGCGGCCAGGGCGTAGGCCGTGACGTTGGTGCCGACGAACGAGCCGGGTTGCAGTTGAGCGCCGCGCGCCGTGGCCACCAGCGCGGCGTCGAGCACGCCGTTGCCAGAGACGTTGCCGCCGCCCTGCGACTCGGGCACCAGCAGGGCGAACCAGCCGAGCTCGGCGGCCTGGCGCCGGTAGTCGAGCCCGGCGTTGCGATCAGCCGTGGAAAGGGCCCGCACCTGCGCGAGCGGGCACGTCGACTCGATGAAGCGGCTGGTGGTCTGCAGCAGCAACTCCTGGTCGCTGCTCAGGTCGACGTCCACGACGTTGTCTCGCCTCCTACTGGACGGGTCGGCACGTCCACGTCCGGCGAGGAGCACCGACGAACAATTGGGCGCCGTCCAATCGTACGGTTCGTGGTCGCGGCCCGGCAAAGCCGGTTCGAAGGCCGTCGGTAACATGCCGCCCGTGACCGACCGCACCAACGGGTCGAACGGGAGCACCGGGCCGCGTCGCTCGGCGTTGCTGCAGGCGCGGTCGCGCAAGACCCGCCACGAGCTCGTCCGCACGGCCCTGGCGATGTGGGACCAGCGCGGTTTCGAACGGGGCATCGAGGAGACGACGGTCGAGGAGATCGCCAAGGCCGCCGGCGTCACGAAGGGCACCTTCTACTTCCACTTCGCCCACAAGGAGGACATCCTCCTCGAGATCGGCTGGGCCGCAGCCGAGGCCATGATGAAGGAGGCCGAGGCGGGCATGCAGCGGGGCCGACCGGCCGGCGCCATCGTCGACGGCCTGCTGTCGTCACTGGCGCGCCGCGTGTCCCGTGCCCCTCGCCCCGCCGTCATCCGCGCCGCCGCCGAGTTCGCCCGCCGCACCCACGACCGTCCCACTCGGGCCGAGGGCTCGGTGCGGTTCGGCGACGCCTTCGCCGCCGTCGTCCGTTATGCCGTCGAGCGGGGCGACCTCCCGCCGTCGGTCGATGTCGAGGACCTGGCCCGGCTGCTCGAGACGGCCACGATGGATGCCGTGCTGGCGTGGGCCGCCGGTCGGGACAGTGCCGCCACGCTGCGCCGGAAGCTCCAGGTGCGGGCCGAACTGGTGCTCACCGGCGCGTCGGTGGTCTACGCCTGGCGCGCCCCGGCGGGGGCCATCGACCGCAGCCGCTGACCCCCGTCACGCCGCCAGCACGATGTCCTGGGCTCAGACGGCGGCGCGCTGATCCTCAGGATCGATGAGGTCACGAAGCTGGGCGAAGATGTGCCGGAGCCGGCGCGAGATCTGCACCTGGTTGGTGCCGAGGCGCTGGGCGATCTCCGACTGGGTGAGACCCTGGAAGAACCGAAGCACGAGGATGTACTGGTCGTCGTGCTCGAGCACGGCGAGAGCGTTGCGGAGGACGACGTGATCGGGCTCCATGCCCTCGTCGTCCCACCCGAGCGTGTCGCCGCCGGCGTCCTCGTCGTCGAGCAAGGGCACGAGCGACAGCGTGCGGTAGGAGCGCAGGGCGGCGGTCGCTTCGTCGACCTCCGCCGCACTGACCCGGAGGTGGTCGGCGAGATCCTCGGCCGAGGGCCCGCGTCCGAGCCGCTGCGACAGCGTGGGCGTGGCCCCGATGACCTGCACCGTCAGGTCCTTGACCCGTCGGGAGACGCGTAGCGGCCACGTCTTGTCGCGGAAGTGGCGCCGGAGCTCGCCGAGCACCGTCGGGATGGCGAAGCCGGCGAAGTTCACACCGCGGCCGGGGTCGTACCGCTCGACTGCCTTCAGCACGCCGAGCTGTGCGACCTGCACGAGGTCCTCGATCGGCTCGCCCCGGCGCGCGAACCGGCGGGCGCAGTAATGGGCGATCCATTGGTGTTCCAAGACGAGTGCGTTGCGGAGTGTGCGGTCCCCTTCGCGGCGGTAGCGCTCGAAGCGCTCGGCTGTCGTTTCCTCGTGAGGCGTCGTGGGTTCGCAAGGCTTCATGTTCACCTCGAGATCGGTCCAGCGCTACGAGTCGCCGTACCCGTGCCGAACGACGCGAGAGCCACCAACTTCTCG
>DASXAI010000096.1:0-1717 GCA_036406775.1 Acidimicrobiales bacterium | reverse complement strand
CGGCCGTTGTTGAAGATCATCAGCTGGATCGCCGTCCCCATGCCGAGCGTGACGATGGCCAGGTTGATGCCGCGGGCGCGCACCGCAGGGATGGCGAAGATGGCTCCCAGCGGGACGGTGGCGGCGACGCCGACGAGGAGGGCGGCCCAGAACGGCCACCCGGCGGCGTCGACGAGTCTCCCGGCGATCCACGCCCCGAACCCGGCCAAGGCGAACTGACCGAGCGAGAGCTGGCCGGCGTAGCCGGTGATCACCACCACGGAGAGCAGGACGAGGCCCATGGCGAACGTGGTGACGAAGGCCTGCTGCCACTGCGTCGGCACGATCGTCACGACGAAGGCCGTGATGACCCCGACCACGACGATGGCGATCGGGTGGGCCCGGCCGCTGCCGACCGCCGGGAGGCGCTGCAGGAAGTAGTCGCGCAGCGGGAGCGCCTGGCCCCGCAGCAGCATCCAGAGGATGATCACGGCGAAGGGCAGCGAGTTGGCCACGCCCGGCGTGTGCACGTACCGGGTCAGCTCGGTCTGCCCGATGCCGATCAACATGCCGGCGGCGAAGGCGACCGGGAACGACCGGAAGCTGGCCACCAACGCCGTCGCCAGGGCGGCCAGCACGAGGTTCGTCATGTTGGCGACCTGGAGCTGGAAGATCGGGGCGATCAGGATCGCCGCGGCGCCGGCGAGGGCCGACCCGAGCGCCCAGTTGGCGGTGGCGATCCAGTCGGGCGAGAGCCCGACGGCGGAGGCGGCGCGCTGGTTCTCGGCCACCGCGGAGGTGGCCATGCCGAACTTCGTGTAGCGGTACAGCAGCCAGAGCCCGACCGTGAGCACGGCGGCGATGCCGATCAGGATGAAGCGGTCGATCGAGATCGTGATCCCGAACGGGTGCTTCACGGTGACCGGCAGCTCCGAGCGCACGAACGTGATCTTCGAGCCGTACCGCAGGATCGCGCCGGCCTGCAGCACGATCAGCACGCCGAGGGTGGCGACGATGCGGGCGAGCGGCGAGGCCCGCCGCAGCCGCCGCATGATCAGGAGGTGGGTCAGCGCCCCGATGAGGGCGCAGGCGAGGAGTCCGGCGGCCCACGCCACGACCACGCTCTGGCCGTGCTTGGTCTTGACCTCCCACTCGATGTAGGCGCCGACCATCCCGATGGCGCCGTGGGCGAAGTTGAGGACGCCCGAGCCCCGGTAGATCACCATCAGGCCCTGGGACGCCAGTGAGTACAGCGAGCCGAGGCCGAGACCGAGGAGGGCGAACCGGATCACTTCTTGCACGGTCGGGGATCACCTCCGAGTCAGTGGTGGTGGAGGCCACGCCGGCCGACGCCCGAGCGGGCACCGGCCAGCGCGGCTCCGAGGTGGCCGGACGGCGCTACATCGGGTTGCCGTCGATCGGGCCGGTCATGTCGTAGGCCTTGTTGTCGAGCGGCGTGAGCTTGCCGTCCTTGATGGTGTCGAAGAAGACCGTGCGGTTGAAGATCCGCGGGAAGTTCCCGCCGAAGCCGGTGTACGGCTTGGTCAGGTCGAGCACGCCGATCATGCCGCCGGTGTCCAGCTTCGTGGTCTTGTTGGCGGCGTCCGTGAACGTCACGTTGTTGATGTCACCGGACATGCCCTTGACGATGTTGGTGAACGCCGTGAGGCCGGCCCAGGTGCCGAGCCCGGCGAGGCTGTTCCAGTCGAGGTCCGGCGCCTTGTACTTCTCGAGCGCC
>DASXAI010000095.1:0-1689 GCA_036406775.1 Acidimicrobiales bacterium | reverse complement strand
TCCAACGTGTCGACCAGCTCCTCGGCGCCGATCGGCCCGCGCGCTTCCAGTCGCTCGGTCAGCGCGGTGAAGCCGGAGATGTCGGCGAAGCACAGCGACCCGTCGAGCACGCGCCACCGTCGCTCGGGCTCGTCACGGATCCAATCGATGGCTACAGCAGGCACGTGCCGGCTGAGTCGATCCGCGCGCAACTGGTTCTCGACTTCAGCTGTCGTGACGGCAGTTTCGCACTCGCATCCAGCGCGCTGCCAGGTGGTCACCTCACCCAGCCGTCAGAGTGACGGCGGCCTGCACGAGCCATCGCTTGACCGTCGTCAGCTCACGCTCGCCCAGGCCGGCGCTGATGCGATCTTCGAGTTCGATGACGACCGGGTAGGCCCGGTTGAGGCGGCGGATGCCTTCTCGGGTCGGGTGGATCTCGAGGATTCGTCCATGGCTGGGGTGGGGCCGGCGCTCGACGAGGCCCTCCCGTTCGAGGCTCGTGACCAACAGGTTGACGGCTTGCGGTGTGAGCATCACGGCTCGGGCCAGGTCGGCCGCCGACAGGCCGGGTTGGCGTACGACAACGGACAGCGTGCCGAACTGGGCGCGGCTCAAACGGGCCGGCCGCAGGGCGACGTCCATGGCGGCGGCGAAGGCGTGGTGGGCCTGCACGAGGAGGAAGCCGATGCGGCCCTCCTCGCCGCGGTACTCCTCCCCGATGGGCATCGCCTTCGCGGCCATAGGTCCCCTCCATATCAAGGCCTTGACATTCCTGGGCCGCGAGCGTATCAAGAACTTGATATCAAGGTCTTGTCAAACAGGAGAGAGCGATGATCACCTCGACCGAGTCCCCACAGGCCGCGCTCGACCGCCTGGTCGACGAACACTTCGCGGCCGAAGTCCATCAGGATCTCGACACGTTGCTGGCAACGTTCGCCGACGATGTCGAACACGACGTCGTCGGCTCGGGCACGGTGAGCCACGGCAAGCCGCAGGTCGAAGCCTTCTACCGGTCGCTCCTCGCAGACCTCAGCTTCGAGTCGATCGAGAGCGTCCGGCGCTACCACGGAACCGGGTTCGTCATCGACGAATCGATCGTGCACGCCCGAGCCGTCGGACGGCCTCTGGGCTTCGAGGGCCGCGACCGGCCGGTGACGTTCCGGATCCTGCACGTGTTCGACATCGACGACGGGCGGATCCAGCGCGAGAACGCCTGGCTCGACACCGCGGCGGTCTTGGCCCAGCTCGGCTGACTCCACCACCGCGCACCTGCGCGATGGATCGATACCGGCCGGACCTAACCTCGGCGGTTCAGGTCACGCATGGAAACCATCACCACCAGCCCCGCCGAGTCCGGATCGGCGCCGAGACCGCCCGCTCGGACGCCGAGCGGCACGGCGGCCCGCGTGGCGTGGGCGGCGGCGTGGGTGGTGGTGGCCGTCCTGGCATGGATCGTCGTGTCCCGGCTGTTCGGCGTCACCTTCCCGGCCCGGATCACCGTGCTGCTGCAGGCGCTCCTTCCGTTGGTCTTCCTGCCGGCCTATGTCATCGGCATCGTCGCTGCGATACGCCGGCGCTGGGCCCTGAGCGCGGTCTGCGTCGTCCTCGCCGTCGTCCACGTGGCATCCATCTATCCGGCGACCGGCCACCGTGCGCTGCCGGCGTGGGCGGCGTCGGCGCCGCGCCTCACGGTCCTGGAAGCCAACA
>DASXAI010000094.1:0-7111 GCA_036406775.1 Acidimicrobiales bacterium | reverse complement strand
GATGTGCTCGACCGGATCCTCGAACGGCGACACGTAGTGCGACAGGGTCGGGAATCAACCCAGCCGTAAGGCGAACAGGTAGACGAACAGGACGCCGAGGATGTACGGCGGCAGTGACAGCAGCCCGAACGAGACGGTGCTGATCACGCGGTCGGTCGGTCTGTTGGCCCGGTATGCCGTCCAGATCCCCAGCGGCACGGCGATGAGCAGCGAGAAGAACATGGCGTAGAACATCAGCCACAGCGTCACGGGGAGCCGTTCGCTCACCAGGGTCGAGACCTTCACGTTGAACGCCGACGAGAGCCCGAGATCGCCGGTGATCGTCTTGCCGACCCACTTGACGTACTGCACCGGGATCGGCTCGTCGAGGCCCCACTTGTGGCGGGTCTCTTCGATCTTGGCCGGGTTGGCCCCGATCCCGGCGATCGAGATGGCGGGATCGCCGGGAAGGAGGCGCAGGAGGGTGAACGTCAGCAGTGTGACGGCGAACAGCACGATCACCAGCTGGATGAGCCGTTGCCTCAGGAAATGCATCGGTTCTGCGCCTCCTGCGCTCCTTCTCTCGGCGTGATTACTGCTTCAGCCAGACCTGCTGCCACCAGATCTGACCGGGGAACGACTGGCCGTCGTACAGGGTGCCTGTCTGGCCGGTCGGGAAGGTCCCGGTCCCGATGCCCTGGACATTGGACTTGGAGGCGATGCCCCAGATGGCCCAGTAGAGCGGGATCAGCCAGCACTGCTTGGCGAACTCCTTGTTCACCGCTTCGGCATCGGCCTTGCTGGCGGCGGCGTCGGGGTTGCCGTGGGCGTCGTTCAGCGCCTGGTCGATGGCCGGGTCCTTCAGCCGGCCGAAGTTGAGCGCCACCTGGCCCTCGGGCTGGGCGAAGTCGGAGTTCCACCAGATGTTCTGGTTGTCGAGCACGAAACCGGCGTGGTTGCGCCACTCGAACGCCTGGAACGACGGGTCACCGAGCAGGGCGGTGGTGATGTACTTCGACTGCTCGATCTGGTTGATCGAGACGTCGGCACCGGCGTCGTTCCACGCCTGCTGCAGCACCTGCGCGATCTGCAGGCTCGTGGCATCCGGCGTCGTCGACAACGCGAACTTCGGCTTCTGGCCCCCGTGGGCCGCCGACCACTGGCTGATCAGCTGCTTGGCCTTGGCCGGGTCGTAGGTCTGGTTGCCCGGTTGGTCGAGGTAGCCCTGCTGGCCGGGCGAGAACGGCCCGTTGGCCACCTGGGGTACGCCGGCTTGCGTGGCCTCGACGATGGTCTTCGAGTCGGTAGCCGCCGTCAGCCCACACCGCACGTCCTGATCCTGCAGCGGCGAGCCGTCCTGGCCCACGTGGAGCAGGATGTAGATGGTCTCGCCGTGCTCCTTTTGCTCGGTGTAGTTGATGCTCTTGTCGGCGCGGAAGTCCTTGATGTTCTGGCCGTTCGTGTCGACCTCGACGTCGAGCTGGCCCGCCTTGAAGGCGTTGGCGGCAGTGAGGCTGTCCTGGATGACCTTGAAGTCGATCTCGTCGAGGTACGGCAGGCCCTCGGCCTTGCGCCAGTAGTTCGGGTTCTTCTTCACCACGAGGGTGTCACCCGGCGTGTAGCTGGCCACCACGAAGGGGCCGGTGCCGACGGGCTGCGACGCCTTCGACGGGTCGGCGTCGGCCGCCTTCAGCCACGTGGGCGAGGCCATGAACCCCACCTGGGTCGTCATGGCGACGTCGAAGGTGACCCACGGCCGGCTCAGCGTCACGGTCGTCGTCAGGTCGTCGACCTTCGTTTCGCCGCTGATGTCCCGGACGTACGGGCCGAGCAACGCCGACTTGCGCGCCCGCTCGAGGTTCTCGATGACGGCGTCGGAGTTGAGCGGCGTGCCGTCGGTGAAGGTGATGTTCGGCCGCAGCTTGATCGTCCAGGTCTGGAAGTCGGCGCTCGGTGTGACGCTCTCCGCCAGATACGGCTGCGGCTTGCCGTTCGTGTCGAACGCCAGCAGCGAGTCGTAGAAGGTCCTGGCCCGCGTCTGGCACGCCGTGTCGCAGTTCATGTTGGCCGGCTCCCACGGGTTGCCGACCTCGGCCTCCACCCGGACCGTGATCTTGCCGCCGGCCGTGGGCTTGGCCGCCGTGGTGGTGGTGGCGGCCGCTGTCGTGGCGGGGCTGGCCGTGGTGGCGGCCCCGCCGCCCGCTGTGGTCGTGGCCCCGCCGGCCGCCGTCGTGGCCGTTCCGCCGGCCGTCGTGGTTGGACTACTGCTCGAGTTGTCGCCGCCGCACGCGGCGGCAACGATGCCGAGCGTGACCAAGCTGACGGCGATGAGCTGGCCGGGTCGCTTGATGACCCGGCGTCGCAATGGCTGCACGCTTCGACTCCCCCTGTCGGTGACGATGTGGATGTGCGCACGCCCCGTAGCTCCGCCGGCTCTGTGACCCCCGGCACAGGCGTGGTGACCGCACGGTAGGACCCAATCGACACCGTGTCAACGCGGGCTCACAAACCGGCGTGGCTCTCTATCCCACCCAGACGTTCTGGAGCCAGAAGGTGCCGAACGAGTTGCGCAGGGTGCCGGTGCCGCCGGGGAACGTGGCCTGGTCCAGCCCGTGGACGGTCGGCTTGCTCACCAGGCCCCACACCTGCCAGCTGATCGGGATGACCCAGCACTCCTTGGCGAACTGCCGGTTCACCGCCTCGCCGTCGGTCTCGCCCTTGGTCAGGTCGAGGTTCGTGTGGGCGTCATCCAGGAGCTGATCGATGACCGGGTCCTTGAGGCGGCCGAAGTTGAGGGCGAGCTGCCCGGGTGGCAGCGCCTGCGACGAGTGCCACCAGAAGTACTGGTTGTCGAGCACGTAGCCGTTGTGGTTGCGCCATCCGAAGGCCATGAACTGCGGGTCGCCCAGCAGCGCGTTGGTGATGAGCTTCGACTGGTCGAGCTGCACGATGTCGACCTCGGCGCCGGCCGCCTGCCACCACTGCTGGAGGAGCTGGGCGGTCTGGAGGGCGGTCGAGTCCGTCGTGGTGGAGAACACGATGTGGGGCTTCTGGCCGCCGTGGGCCGCCGACCACGCCCCGATGAGCTCCTTGGCCTTGGCCGGGTCGTACTTCTGGTTGCCGTTGTCGTCGAGATGGCCCTGCTGGCCCGGAGAGAACAGCCCGTTGGCGAGGGGGAACTGCCCCGCCCCGACGGTGTCGATCAGCGTCTGGGCGTCGGTGGCCGCGGCCAGGCCGCACCGGACCTGCTGGTCCTGGAGGGGCGAGCCCTCCTGGCCGACATTGAAGAGGATGTAGTTCGTCTCGACGAAGTCGGTCTGGGCCTCGAAGTCGACCTTGCTGTCGGTCTTGAACCGCTTGATGTTGTCGCCGTTCTTGGTGTGCATCAGGTCGAACTCGCCCGTCGCCATGGCGTTGCCGGCGGTCAGGTCGTCGGCCACCACCTTGAAGTCGATCTCGTCGAGGTACGGCAGGCCCTCGGCCTTGCGCCAGTAGTTCGGGTTCTTCTTGACGATCGTCTCGTCACCGGCGCGGAAGGTGTCGAGGATGAACGGGCCGGTACCGACGGGTTGGGTCGCCTTGGCCGGATCGGCGTCGACGGCGGCCAGCCACGTGGGCGACGCGGCGAAAGCGCCCTGCGTGGTGAGGGCGTAGTCGAACGTGACCCACGGCCGTTTCATGTCGTACTCGACGGTGAGGTCGTCGATCTTCTTGGTGTCCTCGATGTCGGTCACGGCCGCGCCGAGCAGGAGCGACTTCTTGACCCGAGCGGAGTTGTCGAGGACGGCATCGGCGTTCAGCGGTGTGCCGTCGGTGAAGCTGATGTTGGGCCGCAGCTTCATCGTCCAGGCCGTGTAGTCGGCGTTGTGGGTGACCGATTCGGCCAGATACGGCTTGGGCTTCTTGTCGGCGGCGTCGATCACCATCGGCGTCTCGAAGAACGTCCGGGCCCGCACGTAGCAGGCGGCGTCGCACTGCATGTTGGCAGGCGTCCACGGGTTGCCGACCTCGGCCTCGACGCGCACCGTCAGCTTGCCGCCCGTCTTGGGCGGCGGGACGGTCGTGGTGGTGGGCGCGGCGCTGGTCGCCGTCGCGCTGGTGGCCGTACTCGTCGGACCGGCGACGACCGGCGTGCTCGCCGGCCCGGGCGACGCCGCAGTTGTCGTCGGTTGCGAGCCGCTGTTGTCGCCACCGCAGGCGGCGGTCACGAAGCCGATGCTGACGAGCGCGACGACGACCCGGCGCGACCTGCCCATGCACGTTCCCCCTCGGTCCGACGGACGCGCTCAACAGTAACGTCGGCCCGCGTGATTGCCGAGGTGCTCGTCAAACCGGGCACCGACGCCCGCCTCGACCAGCGACCCACCGCCGCCAAGCTCGGGCTCGTCGACAAGGCGCAAGCGGCCTCCAAGCTGGCCTCGCTCCACACCCGCTTGTTCGAACTGCAGGCGCGCCTGTGGGCCGAGGAGCGCCGGGCCCTGCTCGTCGTGCTCCAGGCCATCGACGCCGGCGGCAAGGACGGCACCACCCGCAGCGTGTTCTCCGGGGTCAACCCGCAGGGAGTGCGCGTCGTCAGCTTCAAGGTGCCGGCGGGCCGCGAGACGCGCCAGGACTACCTGTGGCGGGTGCACGCCAACTGCCCCGGCCACGGCGAGATCGGCATCTTCAACCGGTCGCACTACGAGGACGTGGTGGCCGTGCGCGTCCACGATCTCGTGCCGGAGAAGCAGTGGCGCCGGCGGTACCGCCACATCGAGGAGTTCGAGCGCCTGCTCAGCGACGAGGGCACGCGCATCGTCAAGATCTTCCTGCACATCAGCCGGGAGGAGCAGCGCCAGCGCCTCCAGGCGCGCATCGACGATCCCAAGAAGAACTGGAAGTTCCGCGCCGGCGACCTCGACGATCGAGCCCGCTGGGACGACCTCATGGCCGCCTACGAGGACGCCCTCACCAAGACGTCGACGGAGTGGGCGCCGTGGTACGTGATCCCGGCCGATCGCAAGTGGGTCCGCAACGTCGCCGTGTCCACCCTGCTGGTCGAGACGCTCGAGGCCATGGACCCGCAATACCCGCCGCCCGAGCCGGGCATCGAGTCGATCAAGGTGATTTGAGGGGCGCCAGGCGTTTCACGCTCGTTCAAGAACCTCACAGGTCGTTGAACAAGCGTGAAACGGAGGGGGTGCGTCAGCCGACGGCTTCCCCCTCGCCCCACAGGACCGGGCGAAGGGAGCGGAGGAGGGCGTCGAACACGTCGTCGGGCGTGCCGACGCTGTCGATTTCGAGCAGCAGGTTGCGCTGGCGGAAGAAGCCGAGCAGCGGCCCGACCTGCTCCTCGTAGGCGGCCAGGCGGCGCTCGATGGCGTCGGGCTGGTCGTCGGGGCGGCGCACGGCGGTGCCGCCGCAGGCCTGGCAGTAGACGGTGTGCTCGCGGTTCCGGGCGACCGTGGGCGTCTCGCACCGCGTGCACACGCGGCGCGCCGTCAGGCGGCGGCGCACGACGGCCGCCGGCACCTCGAGGTTGATGGCGGCGTCGAGCCCGGCCCGGCCGAGCAGGTCGAGCAGCCCCGAGGCCTGCGGCTCGGTGCGCGGGAAGCCGTCGAGCAGGAAGCCGAGGCGTTGCACCTCGGGGTCGCCGAGGCGGTGCGCCACCACCTCGAGCACGATCTCGTCGGGCACGAGGTCGCCGGCCTCCATCAACTCCTGGACGTGCAGTCCGAGATCGGTGCCGGCCGCCACCTCCTGGCGCAGGATCGCGCCCGTGGACAGATGCTGCACACCGAGGTGCACCACCAACTTGGCGGCCTGCGTTCCTTTCCCAGCGCCTTGCCGGCCCAAGAGCACGAGTCGCGGGCCGTGGACAGCAGACGCCATTGTCCCTCCAGGCGAGCGGCGAGTCCGGTGAGGTTATCCGCGCGGGCTGTCGTCAGCCACCCCGACAGGGGGACATCGGGCCAGGTTGGACATTTTGTAAAGTCGGATCCCCATGGGTGTCCACGTCGCTGCCACGCTGCCGGACGCCCTCGCGGCGCTCGCCGAGCGGCCCGACGCCCACGTCCTGGCGGGCGGGACGGACTTCATGGTCGAGGTCAACTTCGGGCACCGCCGGCCCGACCACGTCGTGGCGGTGGGCGGCGTGGCCGAACTCCGCGGCTGGCGGCGCGACGGCGACACCGTCGTACTCGGTGCCGGCCTCACCTACACCGAGATGCTGGCGCCCGACTTCGCCGCCCTGCTCCCGGCCATGGCCCAGGCGGCACGCACCGTCGGCTCGCCCCAGATCCGCAACGCCGGCACCATCGGCGGCAACCTCGGCACGTGCTCGCCCGCCGGCGACGGCCTGCCGGTGCTGTCGGCGCTCGACGCTACGATCGAGGTGGCGTCGGCGGCCGGGCGGCGCACCCTGAGCGTGCACGACTTCATGGTGGGCGTGAAGCGCACCGCCCTGCAGCCCGGCGAGATCGTCGTGGCGACCCGGGTGCCGGTCCTCCAGGGCTACCAGGGCTTCGCCAAGGTGGGCGTGCGCAATGCGATGGTGATCTCGGCCGTCTCCACCTGTCTGGCCGTCGACGGCGCCGGCCGCAACGTGCGCGTCGCCCTCGGTGCCGTCGGCCCCACCATCGTGCGGGCCCGGGCGGCCGAGGCGTGGGTCGCGGCCGAGCTCCCGTGGGCCGGGGGACCGGTCGATCCCGACCTCGCCGTCGAGTTCGGACGGCGCGCCGCCGCCGAGACGGCGCCGATCGACGACCACCGGTCCACGGCCGACTACCGCCGCCACGCCGTCGCCGTGCTGGCGACGCGGCTGCTGCGCCGCGCCTTCCCATGAGCGAGCAGTACGCCCTGCGGGTCAACGGCTCCGAGCGAGAGGTGCGGGACGCCTGGCTCGGCGAGAGCCTCCTGTACGTGCTGCGGGAGCGGCTCGGGCTCCCCGGAGCCAAGGGCGCGTGCGAGCAGGGCGAGTGCGGTTCGTGCTCGGTGCTCGTCGACGGCGTCCTGGTGTGCTCGTGCCTCGTGCTCGCCGCCGCCGCCGTCGGGCACGACGTCACGACCGTCGAGGGTCTCGGCGCCGACGCCGAGCTCACCGACGTCCAACAGGCCTTCGTGGACGAGGGCGCCGTGCAGTGCGGCTTCTGCA
>DASXAI010000093.1:0-3664 GCA_036406775.1 Acidimicrobiales bacterium | reverse complement strand
TGCCACCTCGATCCCGCAAGGATCGCCTCGACGGGCTGGCGGCCGGACTGGCTCCGCTCACCGACCAGTACGACGCCATCCTGATCGACTGCCCGCCCAACCTCGGCAACCTCACGATGAACGGGCTGGTCGCGGCCGAGCACGCCCTCGTCGTGGTGGAGCCGAGCGTGCTGAGCATCCGGGGCATCCCCGCCGTGCAGGGCGCCGTCGACGACGTCTGGACCCGGCCCGGCGCACGCGTGTCGCTGGCCGGCGTGATCGTGAACAAGCTCCCGGCGCTCTCGTCCGACGCCGAGCGCCAGTACCAGGGGCTGAACCAGGCCGCCGACGGCCTCCCCGTGTGGCACCCAGCCGTCCCCCAGCGAGTAGCCGTGCCCAAGGCGGCATCCGCACGTCAGCCGGTGCACGCCATCGGGAGCCAGGCCACCGACGTCGCCGACGCCTTCGATCACCTGTGGCTGCGGCTGCGCCGGTTGCTGCGGCGTACCGGCGCCGGCGTCACGCCAGCTTGAGCAGGCGGAGTCCGCCCCGTCCGTCGAAGGCCAGGGCCGCCTCGCCCTCGACCAGGTGGCGGATGTCCTCGCCCACCGTGGCCGCCCGCCAGCCGTGGGAGAGGCGGGCGTCGGGGTCGCCCCGCAGGAGGTCGACGAGGTCGGCCCGAGTGGCGAGCAGCGCGGTGTCGATGCGCTGATCGCGGGCGAGCTGGCTGACCCACGCCGAGACCAGCGTGACGGCTGGGCGGAGCTGGCGGTCGAGCTCCTCGCCGTTGGTCTCGGGCAGATCCACGGGATGGGTCAAGCCCTCCCGCACGGCGGCGAGCAACTCGTTGGCGGTGGAGCCCCGGGCGTGGCGTTCCTCGACGCCGCGCGTCTGGCGCAGCTCCTCGGTGGTGGTCGGCGGCCGCTGCGCGATGCCGAGCACGGCCAGGTCGGGCAGCACGAATCGCACCGGTAGGTCGAGCTCGGATGCCCTCCGCTCGCGCCAAGCGGCCACCGCCCGGGCCACGCCGCGGCTGCGCCCGCGCAGCGTCCGCACGTCCTTCAGCTTGAGCCATGCGTCGTAGGGGTCGCCCGGTCCCGTCGGACGGACGCGCAGCTCCTCGCATTCGGCCTCGGCCCACTCGAGCCGGCCGAGCGACTCGAGTTGGGCGACGAGCCGGTCGTGCAGCTCGAGGAGATGGGCGACGTCGGCGGCGGCGTACGCCTCCTGCCCCGCCGTGAGGGGCCGACGCAGCCAGTCGGACAGGCGGTCGGCCTTCGGCAGCTTGACGCCGAGCTCGGCGCTGAGCAGGTTCCCGAGCGATGGGGTGGCGTGACCCAGGAAGCCGGCCGCCAACTGCGTGTCGAACAGGCGGCTCGGCACGGCGCCGCACGCCCGGGTCAGCACGTCGAAATCCTGCTGGGCAGCGTGGATCACCGCCACGCCCGGGCCCCGGAACAGCGTGGCGAGCGGGCGGATGTCGACGGCGAGGGGGTCCACCAGAGCGATGCCCCCTGGCCATGCGAACTGCACCAGCGCGACCTTCGGGTGGTAGGTGCGCTCGCGGTGGAATTCGGTGTCGAGGGCGTAGCGCGGTTCGTCGACGAGCACGGCGAGAACCTCGTTCAAGGAGGTCGCGTCGGCCACCAGGCGAGCGGTGTCGATCACGTCGCTCCGGCGCCCGTGACGACCTCGCGGCCGCTCTCGATCCACGCCAAGGTGCCGCCGGCCACGTTGACGGCGGGGATCTGCTGCTGCTCGAGGAACTCCGCCGCCGCCAGGCTGCGGACGCCGCTGCGGCAGATGACGAGCATCTCGGTGGCCGCGGGCAGCTCACGCATCCGGTCCGGGACCTCGGCCAAGGGGATGAGCACGGCGCCGGGGACGTGGCCGGCCTCGTACTCGTCGGGCTGGCGCACGTCGAGGAGGAATCCGCCCGCGTCGAGCCGGTCGGCCAGTTCGTCGACGCTGATCTCGGACACGGACATGCTGCTCAGGCTAGTGGCGAAGGTCCTCCGGCGTGTTCGCGTTCCACAAGAGGTCGCGGTCCGTGGGTACGTCGGCCACCGCGAGGCGGTTCATGGCGAGGAGAACCGAGCGGCCGCCGGCGAGGTGGGCGGCGGCCAGTTCGTCGAGGCACGGGTCGACGCGCCAGGCCGCGCACAACGGCTCGCGGCGATCGGTGAGCGCAGCGGCGACGTCGGCGGCGAGGTCGGTGCCCAGCTGCTCGACGAGGGCCACGACCACGGCCGGCGGGACCCAGGCCAGGTCGGTCGCGAGCACGGCCACAACGGGTTCGGCCGCGAGCTCGAGCGCCGTCACCAGGCCGCCGAGGGGGCCGTCCCCCTGGCGCGGATCGGGACGGGCGTCGAGTCCGAGGGCCCGCAGGCCGGCCAGGTCGCCGCCGACGGCCATCACGGACCGCGCCCCGGCGGCGCTCAGGGTGTCGGCCACGCGCCGCGCCATCGGGACGCCGGCGACGGACACGAACGCCTTGTCGCGTCCCATCCGCCGGCTCTCGCCGCCCGTCAGCACGACACCACCGAAGGCGGGCACCGGTGTTGCACCGTATCGTCGCCACATGCCGCTCTTCTCCTTCGAGGGCGTGTCGCCCCAGGTGCACCCCAGCGCGTTCATCGCTCCGACGGCCACGCTCGTGGGCGACGTCGTGGTGGAGGAGGGCGCGTCCGTCTGGTACGGCGCCGTGATCCGCGCCGACTTCTCCCCGGTGGTCGTGCGCCGGGGCGCCAACGTGCAGGACGGCGCCGTGCTGCACGGGCCGCCCGGTCAGCCCACGGAGGTCGGCGTGGGCGCCACCGTCGCCCATCTGTGCGTGGTGCACGGCGCCGTGCTCGGCGAGGAGTGCCTCATCGCCAACGGGGCCACCGTGCTCGACGGCGCCCGCATCGGCGCCCGGTCGCTCGTGGCCGCCCACTCGCTCGTGCCCACCGGCGCCGTCATCCCCGACGGCGTGCTGGCCGCCGGCTCCCCCGCCGAAGTGAAGCGCGCCATCGCCGGCACGCCCGCCGAGATGTGGGTCACGATGAACCCACCCGTCTACGCCGAACTGGCCCAGCGCCACAAGGTGGGCGTGGCGCCCGTCCTCTGAGCGTTCTGACGAAGGTAGGCGGGATCTGCGACACCGCAGCGACGCGAGAACCGGGAGGGCCGAGGGCTCCGCTCAGCCGCCGTAGTTCATGCGGGTGTCCTCCATGCGCAGGACGGGCGTGTCCTCGGCCTTGGCGAAGCCGGCGTCGACCACCTCGCCGATGAAGAGCGTGTGGCCGCCGACATCTACCGACTGGCGTACCTCGCACTCCACGTAGGCGACGGCCTGGGTGAGGATCGGCGCGCCGGTGACGCCGTCACGGTACGGGAAGTCGTTCAGCGTCTGGGCCGCGGTGTCGACCTCGACCGGCTTGGTGAACTTCCGCACGATGGCGCGGTCTTCGCGGTCGATGATGCACACGCTGAAGACCCCGCCGGCGGCGATCAGCTCGTGGGTGAACGCGCCCTTCTCCACGCTGATGCCGAGGAGCTTGGGGTCGAAACTGAGCTGCGTCGCCCAGTTCAGCGTCATCCCGTTGCGGCGCTCGCCGTCGCGGCTGCCGACGATGTACAGCCCGCTCGGCATCGTCCACAACACCCGTCGCCGCAGGCGGTCGTACTCATCGGGATCGGCGCC
>DASXAI010000092.1:0-2037 GCA_036406775.1 Acidimicrobiales bacterium | reverse complement strand
GTTGAAGACCAGCGGCACGTCCTTGGAGCCGTCGTAGGCCGCCGGCACGTACAGCTGGTAGGTGCGGGTCACACCTTGGAAGTCGAACTGGTCACCGACCTGGCCGGCGGCGTGCGGCCGGTTGCAGGCCGGGGCCGGCGGGACGGTGGTGCGCGTGGTCGCCGACGACGCGGGTGCGGCCGCCGTCGTCGGCGCGCTGACGTGAGTCGAGCCGCTACAGGCCACGAGCACGAGCCCGACCAACGCGACGACCACCCGAGTCCTCAGCACGCGCGCACTCCCCGTGTCTCCCCGTTCGTTCCGCCGAGGATAGGTAACGCCAGAGGTTACGAAGCCTCGGCGGAACGAGGTTTTACGCGGGCTGGCTGCGCCGGCGGTACGAGACGCCGTACGCCGCCGACCGGGCGTGGACGATCGGATCCTCGGTGCACTCGATGCCGTCGGTGACCCGGGTCGGGTCCCAGATCAGCGCGTGGGCCGCCGCCTGGTCTTCGGCGAGGGCCGTGAGCTCGAGGGTGCCCACGGTGATGCGGTCGCGGTCGTCGGGCCACGCCGCGGTGGGATCGTCGACCGGATCGTCGGCCCGGCCCACCTGGACGACGAGCGAGAACCGCGCCGGCCCAGCGGCCAACCGCTCGCCGAGCTCGGTCTGGAGGAACGCGGCCGCCCGGGCCGACGCGTCGTCGTCGGCGATGGTCTCGACGCCGGCGTCGGGCTCCCACTGGTAACGGATGGCTCGGCGCGTGCCGTCGGGCCCCGTCCACCAGAAGGCGTGGATGGCGAAGTAGCGGCACTGGGCATAGCTCGCCGGCGCTTCTGCGGTCAGGACGTGCTCGATGGCGGGGACGGCTTCGGGATGATCGGCGAGGAAGGCGCCGATGGCCGCGGGGTCGGGCTGCCCGGTCGCGGGATCCGGGACTCGTGCGGCCATGAAGGCGAGGAAGTCCTCGGGTGTCCGCACGAAGAACACGGGCATCGACAGCGCCACGATGTCGGTGCTGCCCCCGCTCGGTAGGTGGAACTTCGTCGCCATGCCCCGGCCGTCGCGCCCGCCGTCAGGCGCGAGGGGATCGGAGCCGCCGTTGGAGAACCGAACGGTGACCGGCACCGACGCCCCCTGCAGGTGCTCGGCCGCGCACAGCTCGGCGCCTTCCGACGTACCGGTGAAGGTGCCGGTGGCGACGACCCCCTTCGCGTGGACCGCCCGGAAGCCGTCGTGCCGGCCGCCGACCGCGTTGATGGCGTCGACCAGCTGCTCGCCCATGGATGCCATGGGCACTGAGGCTATGACGCAGTGGCCAGCTGCACGATCTGGTCGAACTGGTCCATGGTGATCTCGCCCGTGGTGCGGGCCACGACCTTGCCGCTCGCGTCCACGGCGACGAAGTACGGGAAGGCCGTCAGCCCGTACGCGTTGGCGACGTCGTACTTGGGCGTGTCGGCCATGGTCTCGCCCGGCCACTGGACCTCCTCCAGCCACGCCGACGGCGGGTAGTTGGGAAGGCTCGAGTTCGTCGACGTGGCGATGGCGACGAGCTGCACCCCGTCGGGGAGCGGGTTCTCCTTCAGGTGCGAGACGACCAGCGGGACCTCCCGCTGGCAATGGGGGCACCAGTGGGCCACGAACATCAGCAGCTTCGCCTTGCCGTCGTGGAGGATGTTCACGGGCGTGCCGTCGAAGCTCTGCCCGTGCACCTCGGGGACCGCCACGCCGATGGCCGGGTCGGTGCCGCTGTCGGGCAGCTGCGGGAGCGCCGTGCCGGTGATCGTCGCCGGCCGGGTCTGCTCGACACCGGGCGGCACCGACGCGGTGTCGGACGAGTCCTGGCGCGTGGCGAGCACGGCGATGACGCCCGCCGCGGCCACCACCCCGATGAGGACGAGCCACAGCCACGGCGTGGCCCCCGACTTCGCCGGCCGCGCGCCGGGACGGGGCGACTTCGGACGGGTGGCGGACGGCTTGGTGGCAGACGGCTTCGACGAGGAGGCCATGGAGTTCCTTTCAGGGCCGCCCGGCGAACGCGGCGTCGGCATCGG
>DASXAI010000091.1:0-7398 GCA_036406775.1 Acidimicrobiales bacterium | reverse complement strand
GATGTCACCGTCGTTGCGGGCTCGTACCCCGTCGGCGGCGAGGCGGCGAAGCTCCCACAGATCGACGGTCAGCTTGGGCGACGCGAACAGCCGGATCATGGCGCCGTCGGTCCGGAGGTGGAAGCCCGCCTCGCCGGCCGGGCGCGACGGTTCGAGGAGCCGGCGGAGGTGGGCCAGCGTCACCCGGAGGTTCCGGCTCCCGGCCTCGGCATCGAGCTCGGGCCACAACAACTCCATGGCCCGGTCGCGGCGCAGGTCCGGCTCGACCACGAGGATCGAGAGCAGCTCGCGGACGCGAGCCCGGCGCAGCTCGGTGGCGTCGTCGCGCTGGCCGTCCCGACGGATCTCGACCGGGCCGACGACGGCGACCTCCAAGTGGTCGGCCGGCTCGATGGGCAGCCGACCCAGGAGCACGTTGGCATCGGCGGCCAGCCGTGGATCGTCGCCGGCGGCGAGGCGCCGCAACTCGTCGCGTGCGCTCTGGCCGAGATGATCGACGAGCCACGCCGCCAGTCGGGGGCCGTCATCGGCGCCGAATCCGGTCCGGCGGCAGGCGAGCTCCATCGACCACGGCAGCGGCAACGCCGTGCAAATCACCGGAGGCGGCAGCGGGCGGTCGGCGGCGCGTCGGCGCCCGCGCCGCGCCGCCAGCAGGGCGCGCGCCGCAGTCCGAGCCTGCTGGTGGGCCGGCCCGAGCTCGGCGCGATCCCACGCGTCGCGGACCTCTGGATGGAGCACGTAGCCCAGGGCCAGGAAGCGACGGAGGTGACGCTCGCCGAGCTGATGGTCGAGGGGATGGCGCGCCACGAAGTCCCCGAACGCAGCGGCGGCGGCGGTCTCGTCGTGGTCGAGAACGGCCGAGGCGGCAATGGCGTTGGTGATCAGGGCGGCGTCCCGTGGATTGTCGACGGCGGCACCGCCGGCCAGGAAGCCGGTCACCTCGCCCTCGGCGCGCTGGCCGATGCTCGCCAGCATGACGGTTCGGATGGCGCTAGCTACGAAGGCGTCCCGCGAGTTCAGGCCATCGGTGTCGCCGGCGTCGTCGTGCCGGCGGTCTCCATCGAGGAAGCCCGTCGGGTCGCCGGCGAGCCAGCGAGCGAGCATCGGCATCTGGCGGCAGTGGACGTTGCCGGTCGCCGCCAGCCGCCGATGGGAGACCGCGACCGCTTCGTCGGCGCGGCCGGCCAGGAGCAAGCAGTGGACACGGAAGCGATCAGCCGCCAGCGCGAGCGGCGCCGGTACGTCATCGAGCCGGGCGGCGTCGAACTCCGCGAGGGCGGCCTCCGGATCGCCCCGCATCTCGGCGACAACACCGGCGATGCTGTGGGTGGCGAGGCGCACGATGGGGTGGCGATCGGCTCCCGGCACACCGGTGGCACGCGTGGCCAAGGCCAGCAACCGGCCGACGTCGCAGCGGGACTGGGCCGCGACCGTTCCGACGGCCAGCGCCACCAGCTCGGCGTCGCCTTGGCCGGCGGCACGATAGGCGTCGGCCACCTCGTCGAGGACGCCGTCGACCGAGGCGTCGGCGAAGTCCCGGGCCAGGCGAACCGCCGCCGACAGCAGGAGCAGCCCCGGCGTGTTCAACCGGTCGATCGGCACGGCTTCGAGCCAGTGCGCCGCGATGTCGAGCGGCAGCGCGCTGATGGTGGTGCTGACGAGGTCGAAGGCCACCCGTCCCAGGGCGTCCCACTCGCAGTGGGAGACGGCCAAGGCCCCGGCTCGCCCGAGCTCACCCTGCGCCGCGAGCACGTCCACGGCGCGCAGCTGCATCGTCCGGACGTCGTCGGGATCGAGAACGTGGAGAAGCGCCTCGAGCCACAGTTCGTGGGCGCGAAAGCGGGCGGCGTCGACGCGGGCCATCAATGGGACGTGCTCGGCCAGTGCTGCGAGACGCACTGATGATCCGGTGATGCGGCTGACAACGTCGTCGTCGCCCTCACCGATCGACACGAGGCCGAACAGCGCGCGCCGGTCATCGGGCCCGAGCTGGTCCAGCACTTCCTCGCGCGCGTAGTCCATGCTGGTGGCGGCGTCGACGGCGAGGGCCAGCCGGACGAGCGCCGGCCAACCCCCCACCGCGTCACCACGGGCGTCATCCCGGCCGAGGCGGTGAGCCAGGCGCGACCGCTCGCTGGCCGTGAACACGAGGTCGTCCTCACCGAACTCGAGCAGACCGTCCGCCGCTCGCAGCCGGGCCAGGGGAAGGGCGGGCACGTCGCGGCCGGCGAGGACGAGGTGGGCGTGGGCCGGGAGGGAACGCACGACGTCGCCAAGAAGACGGGCGGCCGACGAGCCGGGCGTGATGTCGTGGACGTCGTCGATGATGACGCACACGTCGAGGGGCGAGTGCCGGCGCAGCGCGTCGAGCACGTCGGTCAGGGGATCTTCGTGCCGCGGTGCGGCACCCAGGGCCGCCAGGATGGCGCTGGCGAAGTGCTCGGCCTGCTCGTGGCCCGCATGGCACGAGACCCACACCTCGATGCCCGACGGTTCGAGGGCGTGGTCCCGCACGGTCTGTCCCAGCACGGTCGACTTGCCGAAACCCGGGCCGGCCACGAGCAAGGTCAAGGGCTTGGTCCAGCGCGCCGCGAGCCGTCGCACCAGGTCGGACCGAAAGAGCTCATCGGCCATCGGCAGCGGTGGACCGTCGGGCGCGGGCACCCAGCGCGGCCCACGCGCCTCGGCCTCGACAAGAGGCATCGCGTTCTTTCGAGCCCGTGGCACCGGTCGCGAATACGTCGTGCCGTGCCCGATTGGTTCGCAGGCTGCTCCGGCGCTCATTCACGCGCCCGAAACAGTGAGGAAACTTCCCTTCGAAAGTCTCTTACGCCGTGGATACGGGCAACACCGCATGGGTCCTGGCTTCGGCCGCCCTCGTGCTCTTCATGACACCCGGCCTCGCCTTCTTCTACGGCGGCATGGTGCGGGCCAAGAACGTCCTCGACATGCTCATGCAGAACTTCATCTCGATGGCGATCGTGAGCATCCTCTGGGCGGTCGTGGCCTTCAGCCTCGCCTTCGGTGACGGCAACGGTTGGATCGGGAACTTCGATTTCGCCGGTCTGAAGGACCTCTCGTCCGAGACCACGGTCATCCCGGGCTACACCGGCGCCTTGGCCCTCACCATTCCCCCGCTCGTCTTCTGCGGCTACCAGATGATGTTCGCCGTCATCACGCCCGCCTTGATCACGGGCGCCATCGCGGATCGGGTCAAGTTCTCGGCGTGGATGGTGTTCCTCTCCGTGTGGCTCATCCTCGTGTACTCCCCCGTCGCCCACTGGGTGTTCAGCCCCACTGGCTGGCTGTTCGAGCGGGGCGCCCTCGACTTCGCCGGCGGCACCGTCGTCCACATCAACGCCGGCGTGGCCGCGCTGGCCTTCATCCTCGTGGTCGGCAAACGCCGAGGCTGGCCGCGGGAGGCGATGCTCCCGCACTCGCTCCCGCTCACCGTCTTGGGCGCGGGCATCCTGTGGTTCGGCTGGTTCGGCTTCAACGCCGGTTCCGCCCTGGGTGCCACCAACCTCGCCGCCCAAGCCTTCATGAACACCAACCTGGCCGCGGCGGCCGCCGCCCTCGGCTGGCTGATCGTGGAGCGGCTGAAGACCGGCCACTTCACGACGCTGGGCGCCGTCTCCGGTGCCGTGGCCGGGCTCGTGGCCATCACGCCCTGCGCCGGCTACGTGTCCGGCATGTCGCCCATCGTCATCGGCGCCATCGCCGGCGCCGTGTGCTACCTGGCCATCTCTCTGAAGTTCCGGTTCGGGTACGACGACTCGCTCGACGTGGTCGGCGTCCACCTCGTCGGCGGCATCGTCGGCAGCATCCTGCTGGCCTTCTTCGCGACGGAGCAGTTCGGCGGCGTGTTCGCGACCGGCGAGGGCGAACTGCTCGTGAACCAGATCATCGCCGTCGTGGCCACTCTGGTGTACTCGGGCGTGCTGTCGTTCATCATCGCCAAGGTCATCGACGCGACGATGGGCCTCCGAGTCGACGCCGAGGACGAGGTGGTCGGCCTCGACACCACCCAGCACGCCGAAACGGCGTACAACCTCGTGGAGTCCGGGAGCATCGGGAGGTTGCCGTGAGACTCATCACCGCGGTCGTCAAGCCCTTCAAGCTCGACGACGTCCGCGAGGCGTTGGAGGCGGCCGGCGTGAAGGGCCTCACCGTCACCGACGTGCAAGGGTTCGGGCGCCAGCGGGGTCACACCGAGGTGTACCGGGGCGCGGAGTACCAGGTGGCGTTCGTCCCCAAGATCCGGCTCGAGATTCTCGTCGACGACGTCGACGCCGAAACCATCATCGAGACGATCGTCACGGCGGCCCGCACCGACAAGATCGGCGACGGCAAGATCTGGGTCACGCCCATCGACGCGGTGGTCCGCATCCGCACCGGCGAAAGGGGCGTCGACGCGCTCTGAGCGCGCCGCGCTGCTCGCCGACACGTCGGTGCGCGGCCATCGGTTCTGCGCCGCCTACACGTCGCTCGCAGACGCGTGGCTGACCGAGCTGCTCGGGGACGAGCCGGGCGTGGCCCTCGTCGCCGTCGGGAGTTACGGACGCCGCGAGCTGTGTCCCGGGAGCGATCTCGACGTCGTGCTGCTCCATCGCGGGCGGCGCGACATCGGCGCCCTCGCCGACCGGCTCTGGTATCCGATCTGGGACGCCAACGTGCCCCTCGATCACAGCGTGCGGACCGAGAAGGAAGTCGTGGCGGTGACGAGCCGCGACCTGAAGGCCGTCCTCGGGTTCCTGAGCGCTCGGTGCGTCGCCGGCGACGCCGATCTCGTGACCTCACTGGTGCAGCGGATCGACGTGACCTGGCAGACCGCAGGGCGGCGCCGTCTCGCCGACCTCGACGCGATGGTGCAGGAGCGCCACGCCCGCTCGGGCGAGGTGGCGTTCCTGCTCGAACCCGATCTGAAGGAGGGCCGCGGCGGCCTGCGCGACCTCGTCGCCCTCACCGCCGCCCGGCGCGTGACACCGTTCGAAGTCGAATCGGAATCCCCTCTCGTCTCCAGCGGCACCGTGCTCCTCGACGCCCGCGTCGAGCTCCAACGGGCCACCGGCCGGGCCACCGACCGGCTCACGCTGCAGGAGCAGGATGTCGTCGCCGCCGCGCTGGGGACGGACGCCGACACGCTGATGGCCGGGGTGGCGGGGGCGGCGCGCGCCATCGCCGTCGAGGCCGACGACGAATGGCGACGGGTGCGGTCGTGGCTCGCCGGGCCGCGTGGGCGCGTGGCCAGTGGTGACCGTCCGCTCGGCCCGGGACTCGTGCTCCGTGACGGCGAGGTCACCCTCACGCCGGCATTCGACGTGTCCTCTGATCCGACGGCGATCGTGCGGACGGCGGAAGCGGCCGCGGCTGGCGGCACCGTCGTGGCGCGGGCGTCGCTCGCGCGTCTTGTGGCGTCGGCGCCGGGGCTCGGTGATCCCTGGCCTCCAGACGCCCGCAGTTCGTTCGTCGGCCTCCTCGGGACCGGAGAGGCCGCCATCCCCGTGCTCGAGGTGTTCGACCATCACGGTTTGCTCGCCCGGGTGTTACCCGAGTGGCAGGCGGTGCGCTCGAAGCCGCAGCGGAACAGCTACCACCGGTACACCGTCGACCGGCACCTCCTGGAGACGGCGGCCGCGGCCGCCGGTTTGACCCGTTCGGTGCGGCGGCCCGACCTGTTGCTCGTCGGCGCCCTGCTGCACGACCTCGGCAAGGGCTACCCCGGCGACCACGTTGCTGTCGGCGTCTCAGTCGGCCGGGTCGTGGCGACCCGCATGGGCTTCGACCCGTTCGATGTCGACACGTTGGAGGCGATGGTCCGGCTCCATCTGCTCCTGCCCGACGTCGCGACCCGGCGCGATCTCGACGACCCGGCCACCATCGACTCCGTCGCCCGGACCGTCGGGTCGCGTGGCTTGCTCGAGCTCCTCGCCGCCCTCACGGAAGCCGACGGACTCGCCACCGGTCCGATGGCGTGGAACTCGTGGAAGGCCACCCTGGTCGGCACGCTCGTTGCCCGCGTCGACGCGCGCCTCGCCGGTGAGGAGGTGGAGCTGCCGTCGACGTTTCCGACCGACGAGCAGCGCCGTCTCATGGCGCTCGGCGAGGTCGCCGTCCACGCGTCGGACTGCCGCCTCACCGTCGTCGCCCCCGACCGCCCCGGCCTCGTGGCCCGCGTCGCCGGCGCCCTGGCCGCCGATGGCCTCGATGTGCTGTCGGCCCAAGCTGCCACCGTGTCGGGGATGGCCGTGCAGGTCTACGACGTGAGCCCTTCCGTCGACGGCGAACCGCCGTGGGAGCGGGTCCGGGCCGACGTCGAGCGGGCCCTCACCGGCCGGCTCCCTGTCGCCTCCCGCCTCGCCGAACGGGTTTCGGCCTACGCCGGCCAGCGCCGGCCCGCGGCCGCCTACACGCCGGAGCCCCGAGTGCTGTTCGACAACGACGGGTCCGCTGTTGCCACCGTCGTCGAGGTGCGGGCCGCCGACGGCATCGGTGTCCTGTACCGCATCGCCCGGGCCCTCGCCGAGTGCGACCTCTCCATCCGCACGGCCAAGATCGTGACCCTCGGCCACGAGGTGGTCGACACCTTCTACGTCGTCGACCTCGACGGGGCCAAGGTCACCGACCCCGAACACCTCGACGCCATCTCGCGCCAGGTCCTGGCCGAGCTCTAGGACCCCCCCAACTCTGTCACACCCATTTGCGACACTGGTCTCAGCCTCCCGGCGGGCCGGCGGATCCAGCCCGGCGGGAGGTGCCCATCAGCTTCAAGTGAAGGAGTTGCGCGTGAACGCGCCCGTTTCCACCGTCCACATCTACGTTCTCCTCGACCGGTCGGGGTCGATGGCCACCATGGCCGAGCAGGTCGTTGCCGGGTTCAACCGGCTGCTGCGGGAACAGCAGGCCGACGGCCACGACGGCCGGATGACGCTCGTCCAGTTCGACGACGTCGACCGCCACGACGTCGTGCTCGACGCCGTGCCGCTGGCCGAGCTCGTGCCGCTCCGCCACGCCCAGTTCGAGCCGCGCGGGATGACCCCGCTCCTCGACGCCACCGGCCTGCTCATCGGGCGGGCCACTGGCCGCCAGGCCGACCTGGCCACCCTCGGGCAGCCGGCCGAGCAGATCCTGTTCGTCACCATCACCGACGGCCAGGAGAACGACAGCCACGAGTTCGACCGGGCTCGCATCGTGCAGCTCGTCCGGGCCAAGGAGGCCGAGGGCTGGAGCTTCGTGTTCGTGGGGGCCGGCCTCGACGCCTACGGCGAGGCCGCCGGGCTCGGCTACGACGCCCGCTCGGTCCAGTCGTTCGCGCCCGATGGCACCGGCGACGATCTGGCCTTCGCCAGCCTGTCGCAGAAGACCACCGACTTCCGGGGCAAGGTCCGCGGCGGCCTC
>DASXAI010000090.1:0-3697 GCA_036406775.1 Acidimicrobiales bacterium | reverse complement strand
AAACATACTCTGACCTGGGCTTTTCCTGCTTTGGGTGCAGCAGGTCGGGGGTTCAAATCCCCCCTCCCCGACACAACGTGCCTGGTAGACGCCCATAGTCGAGTCATGCACCCAGTGCTGCGTCGACGATCGACTCGACGGCGTCGAAGGGCGCACGCAGGGCACCCTCGATGTGGTGTCGCTCGGCCAGGAACTCCGGCGAGTTGTAACTCACTGAGACCGCTCCGTTCCCGTCCTCCCAGACCAGCACCTTGAGCGGGAAATCCAACCCAGCACGCGGGGCCGCGACCATGACGGCCGCGCCCACCGTCGGCTTCCCGAGAAGTCGAACCGCAAGGCCGGCACCGCCGATGTCTGGCTCTGGAACCGGGCCCTCGTCGACCCGCCAGCAATCCTGAAGCTGTGGGCCGTGCCGAAGAGCGAAGCGGCGCGCCAACGAGAGGCGCCAGCCGATGCGTACGACCCCAACGCGTGGGCGTACTTCAACGAGCGCACGCCGCTGGGCACCATCAGTGTTCCGCGCCGCCGCTATGTCGTCATCGCCCAGACGCAGAGCAACGCTCGCTTCTACTCCAACCCGACGCGATGACCAGCCTCGACGATCACGGTTCGCCGACGGAGCGGCGCGACTGATCGAAGATGTTGCTATGACACGGCTACCACTGCAGACCCGAGAGGCTCTCGACGATGACAGCCGGCAGGTGTGGGACTCGATCACCGAGTCGCGGGGATCGATCGTCACCGACGACGGCACCTTGTTGGGCCCGTTCAACGCCTGGGTGACCGCACCCGGGGTCGGCGGACGCGTGGCCGGCCTGGGTGCCGCCCTTCGATTCGAGTCGTCGATCGAGCGGCGCCTGCTCGAGGTGGCCATCATCACAGTCGGGGCGCGATGGCACGCGGAGTTCGAATGGTGGGCGCACTCACGTATGGCGCTGCGGCACGGAGTGAGCCAGGACGCGGTCGACGCCATCGCCCGGGGCGCGTCGCCGGCGTTGCTCGAGGACGAGCGTGTCGTGTACGCGGTCGCCCGCCAGCTCGTCGACAACGGCCGCGTCGATCGGACCACGTACGACGCCGCGCACTCGTTGCTCGGCGACCGCGGGATCGTCGAGTTGGTGACGCTCTGCGGGTACTACACGCTCGTCTCGTTCACACTGAACGCGTTCGATGTGGGCCTGCCGGCAGGCGAAGAGCCCACGTGGCCGACCGGCGACGACTGAACCTCAGCGACGAAGCAGCGGCCGAGAAGCGAGCCGGGTGATCCTCCGGGAACCGAACCGGGTTCCGCGGCCGTACCCGGCCGTTGGTGCCGGCAGTCCGGCGCCTCACGGAAAGGATCCCCCCATGACCTCCATTCGAAGCGCCCGGGCCCGCCGCGTCGGTCTGGCTGCGGGTGCGGCCGCCGCGCTCGGCCTTGCGGCCGTGGCGATGGCCAGCCCGGCTGGCGCCGCGCCGGCGCCATCCGCCTCGGTCGCCAACGACACGCTGACGGTCACCGGCACCAACGCCAGCGAGCACCTCGCACTCCGGCTTCAAGCGGGTGCACCTGGCCTGCTCGACGTCGACTTCGGCGACGACGGCACGGCCGAGTTCAGCTTTGACAGAGCGACCTTCAGCCACATCGCCGTGTTCCTGCGCGGTGGCGACGACCAGTTCCGCGTCGACCAGACCAACGGCTCGTTCCCGGACGAGGCGCTCACAGTCGACGGCGGAAACGGCAATGACACCCTGAACGGTGGCGACGGCGCCGAAATCTTCTACGGCGGAAACGGCGAGGACTCGGTCGACGGCAACAAAGGCAATGACACCGCCTACCTGGGCAACGGCGCCGACACCTTCACCTGGGACCCCGGCGACGGCAGCGACATCGTCGAGGGCCAGAACGGCGTCGACACGCTCCACTTCAATGGCGCCGGCGTCGCTCTCGAGAACATGTTCCTGACGCCCAACGGGACCCGGGCGCTGTTCCACCGTGACCAGGGGAACATCAACATGGACATGGACGGCGTCGAACGCCTCGGCCTCGACGCCCTCGGCGGAGTGGACACCATCCGCATCGATGACATGTCCGGCACCGACCTCCGGCGAGCTGACATCGATCTCGGTGGCGCCGACGGCGCCGTCGACGTGCTGACAGTCAACGGCACCTCCAACGACGACCGGGTGAGGGTCGTCACCGACGGAGCCGGCGTCGACGTGAAGGGCCTCCAGCCCCTGACGCGCATCACCGGCAGCGAGCCAACCGACCAGCTCAAGATCAACACCCTCGACGGCAACGACCGCGTCACGGTCGACGGCACGGTCTTCGGCCTCATCTCACCGACCACCGACCTGGGCGCTGGGCAGCTCTGATCGACTCCAACGAGCGTCGGGGCTCCTCGATGGAGCTCCGGCGCTCGTCCGGGGCGCAGGAGGTGTGCGCCGCGAGCGACTCGACGAGGTCACGCCACCATTCGGCCAGGCGCTGCTGGAAGACGAACAGCGGGAATCCGTGACGGGCGGCGTGTTCCTGAGGGATGCCGTCCCAGCCGAAGTGCTCGACGACGACCCGAGTGACGCTGTTGACGGGCTCGAAGCGAACGTGCACCTCGGTCTCCTGGCTGGGGGCGAACGACGTCGGCCGCCAGGTGAACACGAGCCGCACGGGCGGCTCCCACGCTCGGATCCGTCCGATCTCATCGACCGCGCCGTCGGGGTGCGTCTCGAGGAGGCGGCCGTCGACTCCCGGCTCGATGCAGAGCCGCCCGGCGCGGCGGCGAGTCGGCTGGAACAATCCGTTGGGTCGCCACCACTCGCCGATCTCGGTGGTGAACGCTTCGAACACCCTCGACGGCGGGGCCGCGATCCGAAGTGCCACCAGGACGCGTGACGTCATTCGCCCTCCTCGACGTGAGCCTTCAGCGCCGCCAGCTGTTCGACCCAACCCTGCTCGACGGCGTCGAGCCATGACCGCAGCCCGGCCGTCGCCCCCGACCGCAACGAGTAGATCCGGACCCGGGCATCGAACTCCGGACTGTCTTCTTCGACCAGGGCGCTGTCGCGCAGGACCTTGAGATGGCGGCTCATGACCGATGGGCTCACCGACAGCGCGCCGGCGAGCTCGCCGGCGCGGCGCGGCCGGTCCCGTAGCAGCTCCAGCACCTGGCGGCGCATCGGGTCGGCGAGGGCCGCCAGAGTGCGGTCGAGCGGGTCGGGGGCCGCCGCCGCGCTGCCCCTCACGCCCAGTTCCGTGCCTCGATCTTCTGGCCGATCGCAGCCTCGGCTTCGGCTCGGCTGACGTCACGCACGTGCGATGAGAACGTCCACACGTGGCCCTCGAGATCGACGGCTCGGTAGGTGCGGTCACCGTAGAACTGATCCTCGGGCTCAGCGACGATGGTCGCCTCGGCCGCCCGGGCCCGGGCGCAGTGCGCGTCGACGTCGCCCATGAGGTCGACGTGCGTGCTCTGGGTGTTGATCCCGCCGATCGAGACCGGGCTGCGAGTCCACTCGGCCCACTCGCCGCCGATCATGATGCGGCCCCGCCCCTCGATGGCCATCTCGTAGTGGCACATGTTCGGCGCGTCATCGGGCCCGTCGATGGCCATCGTCACCTCGAAGCCGAAGGCGCGGCCGAGCCAGTCGAGCGCCGCCTTGGGGTCCCGGTAGAAGGCGGCGACCGTGAACGTGGGACTATCCATACGACATCCTCTCT
>DASXAI010000089.1:0-3161 GCA_036406775.1 Acidimicrobiales bacterium | reverse complement strand
CGAAGCACCCGGGCACGGGTGGCCTCGTGTCAGTCGGAACGGTCACCGCCCAACTGCTCTACGAGATCGGCGGTCCGCGCTACCTGAACCCGGACGTCGTCGCTCGGTTCGACACCATCGAGTTGCGGGACGACGGACCGGACCGGGTCCGCATCAACGGCGTGCGCGGCGAGCCGGCACCGGCCGAGACCAAGGTGTGCATCAACTACATCGGCGGCTACCGGAACTCGGCGACGTTCGCCCTCACCGGGCTCGACGTCGAGGCGAAGGCCGACCTGGTTTGTCAGACGCTCTTCGAGCACTTGGGCGGCAAGGACCGGTTCGCCGAGGTCGACGTGCGGCTCGTGCGCAGCGATCAGTCCGACGCCGCGGACGACGAACTGGCGACCGCTCACCTGCGCGTGACGGTGAAGGATCCCGATCCGGTCAAGGTCGGCCGCGCCTTCTCGAACGCGACGGTCGAGATGGGCCTGTCCAGCTACCCGGGGTTCCACCGGTCGTCGCCCCCTACCAGTGAGTCCGCGTACGGCGTCCACTGGCCCGCCCTCGTGCCCGCCGACGTCATCGACCAGGTCGTCGTGCACGCCGACGGCGGCATGGTCCACGTGCCGGCGACGGCGCCGGGCCATACGTCAGTGACGGAAGCGATCCCGCATCCCCCGGCGCCAGTGATCGGCCCGGTCCGCCGGGTGCCGCTCGGCTCGGCGTTCGGCGCCAGATCCGGCGACAAGGGCGGCAACGCCAACATCGGCGTGTGGGCCCGCTCGGACGAGGGATATGCGTGGCTGGCCACGCACCTCACCACCGCTCGGTTCCGCCAGCTGGTGCCCGAGGCCGCCGGGCTCGTCGTCGAACGCTACGAGCTGCCCAACCTGCGCGCCGTCAACTTCGTGATCGTCGGCATCCTGGGCAACGGTGTGGCGGCGTCGGTGCGGGCCGATCCACAGGCGAAGGGCCTCGGCGAGTTCCTTCGCTCGCGTCTTGTCGACGTGCCCGTCGCCGTCCTCGACGCCCCGGCTCTGACATGAGCGAGCTGGTCCACCTCGACTGGGCGGCCGGCGTCGCCACCATCACGCTCGACTCGCCGGCGAACCGCAACGCGTTGTCTGCGGCGCTGATGCGCGACCTCGCGACTCATCTGCAGACGGCGATCGCCGATGAGGACGTCCGGGTCATCGTGCTCACCGCGACCGGCACCGTCTTCTGCGCCGGAGCCGACCTGAAGAACGACCGAGCCGCTCCGTCACCCGGCACCTCGTATCCAGAGATCCTGGTCGCCATCATGACGGCGCCGAAGCCGGTGATCGCTGCCCTCAATGGGCATGTGCGGGCGGGCGGCATCGGGCTCGTCGCGGCTTGCGACATGGTCGTCGCGCCGACCGACGCGACCTTCGCCTTCGCCGAGGTGCGCATCGGCGTCGCGCCGGCGGTCATCGGCGTGGTCTGCCTGCGCAAGATGCCGTCCCGTGCCGTGTCCAGATACTTCCTGACCGGAGAAACGTTCACCGCCGACGTCGCCGTAGCCGCCGGCCTCGTCACCCTGACGGCCCGGCGCGAGGACGTCACCACGCGGGTGGCGGCGCTGACGGCCGAGATCCGGCGCACTGCGCCCGAAGCGGTGGCCCGAACGAAGGCGCTGATCGCCGAGCTGCCATCGATGGATCTGGCCGAGGGCTTCGCCCACGCCGCCCGGGTCTCGGCCGAGCTCTTCGAGTCGGACGAAGCGCAGGCCGGCATCACTGCGTTCCGGGAACGACGCCGGCCCCCATGGGATACGTCAGCAGTGGAGGACTGATGGAAGCGCCGACCCACGCCCTTCGCGCCGACCTGGCGGCCGCCCTCGACGCTCGACGGGCCCCCCTCGACGAGGCTCGTTCCGACGCCGTCGCCCGCCAGCACGCAAGAGGTCGGTGGACAGCACGCGAACGGCTCGCTGCGTTCTGCGACGGCGGGAGCTTGGTCGAATACGGCCGTCTCGTTCGACCGAAGAGCAAACGACTGGATGGCGTCGCCGATGGGCTCGTGATGGGCCATGCGACCGTCGACGGCCTTCCCGTCTGCGTCCTGTCGTACGACTACACCGTCCACGCCGGGACGCAGAGCCCGCGGAACCATCACAAGATCGACCGCATGCTCGACCTGGCGGAGCAACATCAGTGGCCGGTCGTGATCTGGTCGGAAGGCGGCGGCGCTCGGCCTCACGAGCTCAGCTATGACGGCGTCATCGAGACCTTCGTCACGCTCGCCCGTCTGTCCGGCCTCGTGCCCACCGTTTCCATCGTTCCCGGCCGGGCCTTCGCGGGCCACGCCAATATCGCCGGGCTCGTGGACGTCACCATCGGCACACGCGACGCGTGCATGGGCATGGCAGGTCCCCGGCTGGTCGAGGCGGCCACGGGTGAGAGCATGACGCCCGAAGAACTGGGGCCGATGGAGCTCCACGAGAAGACGGGCGTGATCGACCTGCTGGTCGACGACGAAGAAGCGGCGATCCGAGCCGCCCGGCACTACCTGTCGTTCTTCCGGGGCCCTACCACGGCGGGCACGGGGCCCGACGTGACAAAGCTGCGCGACGTGGTGCCGGAGAACCCCCGGCGCGCCTACGACGTCCGCGACGTCATCCGCCACTTCGCCGACGTCGAATCGATGCTCGAGCTTCGCCCGCGGTTCGCGGCCGCTGCTGTCACCGCCCTGGCACGGATCGGCGGCCGTCCAGTGGGGATCGTCGCCAACCAGCCAATGGTCCTGGCCGGGGCCATCGACGCCGGCGCAGCCGACAAGATCGCCCGGTTCATCTCGCTGTGCGACGCCTATGACCTGCCCCTGGTGTTCCTCTGCGATACGCCCGGGTTCCTCGTCGGCCATCGGGTGGAGCAAACCGGACTGGTCCGTCACTCCGTGCGGACCATCCTCGCGTTGGCCAACGCGACGGTGCCGGTGCTCACGGTCGTGCTCCGGAAGGGCTATGGGCTCGGCTACTACGCCATGGGCTCCGACGCGTTCCGGCCGGCGCTGCTCGTGGCGTGGCCGTCGGCCGAGTTCGGGGGCATGGGCCTGGAGGGCGCCGTCGACATCATGTACGGACGTGAGCTCGAGTCGACTCCGGACGCGGATCGCCGTGTCCTCCGGCAGGCCAAGATCGACGAGCTACGGGCCAAGAA
>DASXAI010000088.1:0-1736 GCA_036406775.1 Acidimicrobiales bacterium | reverse complement strand
AGTCGACAGTGACGGCGTAGGTGCCGACGCCGGTGCTCGTGTCGGCCACCTTGCTGACGTCACTCACCTTGCCGGTCGCGGTCGCGCCGACGTTGGCCGCGCCCTGGCCACCGTTGCCGCCCGTGGCGCCGTTGCCGCCGTTGCCCGCGCCCTGGCGCGCGCCGCCGGTGCCGCCGTTGCCACCGCCGCCATTGCCACGGGTGCCGTTGCCGCCGTTGCCGCCACCCGTACCGGTGCGGGCGCCGCCGAAGGCGCCGGCGAACCCGCCGCCGCCGCCGAAACCACCGAAGCCACCGAAGGCGGGCGTGCTGGCGGTCGCGACCGTCAGCGACACCGGCTGGCCGACAGCGACGGAGTTGATGTCGCTCGCCGCCACCGGCAGGCTCACCGCGAACGATCCGGTGGTGACGACCTGGATCTGCGGCGTCGTCGTACTCGTGTTGCTCTGGGCGTTCTGACCGGCGCCGGCGCGCGTGCCGATCGTGCCCGAGGTGCGGCCGGACCCGCTACCTGAGCCGCTCAATGTCGTGCCGCCGGTGCCGCTGGCAGAGAGCTGCTCGCCGACGGTCAGGTTCACGGCGGTGACGGTGCCGTCGATCGTCGAGACCATGCCGGAGCCGAGCTGGGCGAACTGAGCCGAGGCGAAAGCGTCCTGGGCGACCGTGAGGGCCGACTGGTCGGCAGTCAGCTGCTCGTCGGACGCGCTGGCCGCTTGGTCGTCGCTCAGCTTGGCCTGGGCCGCATCCAGGTTGGCCTGCGCCTTGGCCGTCGCCGCCGCCAGCGCCGTGCCGTCGATCGTGGCCAGGATCTGACCGGTCGTCACCTTGTCGCCCGCCTGCACGTTGACCGCGGTCACCGTGCCGGCCGAAGAGAAGTTGAGGTTGGCGGTCTGGGCCGCGGCCACCGTGCCCTCGGCCGCCACCGTGCTGTCGACGGTGCCGGTGGTGACGGCGACGAGCTGCTTGGTGGTCGCCGCCGGTGTGGTCGTGGAACTGCTCGACCGGCTCGTCCACCACCAGACGCCACCGGCGGCCACCAGGGCCACGACGACGAGCGCGGCAACGACGATCAGCGACCGTCGCGAGCGCCGGTGAGGCGTCGGGATCGGTGGCGGATCGGCGGGCGGCCGAGCGGCGGACGCGTCCTCCGGCTCGAGCTCGATGTTGTACGGCGCGCCGTAGACACGCACCTCACCGCCGTCGTCCACCGTGACGTCGTCGCCGTCGGGCGGGCGGGCCCACCGCCGGGCGTCCCCGTCATCGTCGTCAGAGTCTGCGCGCGCGTCGGCCTCGTCGAGAGACATCTCGCCGATGCTCGCCCGCCCGGTTCAAGCAACGTAGGTGAAGTTCTGAGAACCTGCTGTGAATCTGCGCAGTCCGGCGTCAGACCAGCGCGTCGAGCTCGGCGGCGGTGAACGAGCGAGCAGGCCGGCCGTCGAGCGCGGCCTGTCGGGCGACGGCTTGCAGCATGGCGTTCACCGGTGTGGGCACGCCGTGGAGCCGGCCCAGCAGCACGATCTCGCCGTTCAGCCAGTCGACCTCGGTCGTGCGTGCCCCCCGCACGAAGGTCTGCCACGTCGAGCCGCCTCCTCGCTGGCGTCCCGGCACCGGACGGATCTCCATCACGCCTCGCCGCCGAGCCCGCTCCTCCTCGTCGGAGGCGTACTCGATGCCGGCCGCGGCCAGGCACGCCTCGGCTTCGGCGCGGGCACGCGAGTAGATCTCCTTCCACGACGC
>DASXAI010000087.1:0-3252 GCA_036406775.1 Acidimicrobiales bacterium | reverse complement strand
CGTCCGGACGCACGACGACCTCGGGATGCTCGGCCCGAAAGGCGTGGAACGCCCGCAGGGCGCCGCCCTCGCTGCCGTGGCAGTAGCCGACAGTCATCATGGCGGGCGCGGCCGCGGCCGCCAGCTCGGCGGCGGCGGCGTCGAAGCGGTCCATGGCCCGCAGCACGTCACGGGCCTCGACGAGCAGGCGCTCACCTGCCGGTGTGAGCATCACCCGCCGGCTGGTGCGTTCGAACAGCGCCACGCCCACGTCGGCCTCGAGCTCGCGGATCCGCTGCGACAACGGCGGCGCCGACACGTGCAGCCGGACCGCGGCCCGACCGAAGTGGCGCTCCTCGGCCACGGCCACGAAGTACCGCAGCCGGCGCAGATCGACACCCCGGGCCACGCCCCAACGTTATCGATCCGGACATGATCCGTGTCGGAGACGGTCGTGGACAGCGGCCGTCGCGAGGGGCACGCTCGCGGCGATGAAGCTGCTGTGGTTCCACCTCATGCCCTACCCGGAGCTGCCGGCCGACTTCAACCGGAAGCACCGCAGCGTCTGGGTCGACATCGACCCCGGCTTGTTCGACCCGGCCGTGGTGGCCGAGAGCTACGAGCGCTACCTCGACCAGCTCGTGTACGCCGAAGAGTGCGGCTTCGACGGCATCTGCGTGAACGAGCACCACAGCAACGGCTACGGGCTCGTGCCGTCGCCCAACCTCATCGCGTCCGTCCTGGCGACCCGGACGTCGCGGGCCGCCATCACCGTGCTCGGCAACTCGGTGGCGCTCTACAACCCGGTCGTGCGGGTCGCCGAAGAGATGGCGATGGTCGACCTGCTGTCGCACGGCCGGCTCATCAGCGGCTTCCCCGTCGGCACCTCGATGGATACCGCCTACGCCTACAGCGTGAACCCAGGCATCCTTCGTGAGCGCTACTCCGAGGGCATCGACCTCATCCTCCGGGCGTGGGCGGCCAAGGAGCCCTTCGCCTTCAACGGCCGCTTCACCCAGATGCGGTACGTGAACGTGCTGCCGCGGCCGCTGCAGCAGCCGCATCCGCCGGTCTGGATCCCCGGCGGCGGCTCGGTGGAGACCTGGGACTACTGCTCGACCCGTGAGTTCGTCTACGCCGCCCTCTCTTACTACGGGCACCGGATGGCGAAGGAGACAGTGGGCGGCTACTGGCGCAAGGTCGAGGAGAACGGCAAGGACCCGAACCCCTACCGGCTCGCCTTCCTGCAGTTCATCGGCGTGGCCGACACCGATGCCGAAGCCCGCCGCCTCTACCGAGAACCGGCCGAGTACTTCTTCAACCGCTCCCTCCACGTGTACCCCGGGTATGCCGATCCGCCCGGCTATGTCACCGAGGCGTCGGTCCGGGCCCGCTACAAGTCGCAGGTGCGCGCCGTGGCGCGGGCCAAGCAGGCCAAGCACGACCTCACGTGGGACGAGATGGTGGAGAACGGCTACGTGGTGATCGGCGGACCCGACACGGTGCGCGAGACCCTGGAGGACGTGGCCCGCACCTTCAACTGCGGGCATCTCCTCACGATGCTGCAGTTCGGCAACATGAGCGACGAGCTGACGCGCTACAACACGAAGCTCTTCGCCGACAAGGTCGCCCCCGGCCTGCGCAACCTCTTCCCCGACGCCGTCGACCACTGGTGGCCGGCCAACGCGGTGCCGGCATGAGACGAGTCGTGTACCTGCCCGGCATCGCCGGGAATCCGGCGCGCTCGCCTGCCCTCGAGATCCTGGCCGCCGACGGATGGGACATCGTCGTGCCGGACTTGCCCGGGTTCGACGGCCGCCCGGGCTTCCAGCCGCCCGACGACTACCTCGGGTGGCTCACCGTCGTGTGGGACGCCCTCGACGCAACCGAGGCCCTGCCGTGCCCCGTGGTCGGCGCGTCGGTCGGCGGCATGCTGGGTGCCGACGTCGCCGCCCTCCGGCCCGAGGCCGTGACGGCGCTGGCGCTGCTGGCCCCGTTCGGGATCTTCGACCCCGACCACCCCGGTCTCGACCTGTACGCCGTGCCCACCGCCGACCGGATGAGCCACTTGTTCGCCAAGGGTGTCCCCGACCCGTTCGCCGACCGCTTCGGCGAGCTCGGCCCGGACGAGGGGCCTGTCGCGCGCTACTTGTCCGACGTGGCCGCCGCCAGCCTGCTCTGGCCGGTCGGTGACCGGGGTCTGGCCTCGCGGCTGCATCGCATCACGGGCCCGACGCTGGTGATGTGGGGTGACCAGGACGAGCTCCTGCCCGTCGGCGCGTCGGCGGCGTGGGCCGGCCTGGCGCCCGTGGAGGTTGTGACGGGCGCCGGCCATCTGCTCGAGTGGGATACACCCGAGGAGGTCGGCCGGCGCGTCGCCGCCTTCCTGGGCGACCTGTAGCGAGAATCGTTCACACACTCTGACGGGGGTCAACCATGGGGCTTGTCGACGACGCGGAGTTCCACTTCTTCCACTTCTTCCCGTACACCGACCTGCCGGCCGGTCACGAGAAGCACGAATCGTTGTGGGTCGACTTCTCGAACGCCAACTACGACCCGAAGGTCGGCCACCAGCTCTACAACCGCTACCTGTCGGAGATGGTGCTGGCCGACCGGCTCGGCTACGACGGCATCGTGCTCAACGAGCACCACAACACGCAGTACTCGATGAACCCGGCGCCGAACCTCACCGCCGCGGCACTGATCCCGCAGACCAAGGGCTGGGTCAGCGTGTTCGGGACGCCGCCGAATCTCGGCTACCCGAACCGGCTCGCCGAGGAGTACGCCATGCTCGACGTGATGTCGGGCGGCCGGCTGCGCGTCGCCTTCCCCCTCGGCACCGGCATGGAGTACTGGGCCAACGCCGTCAACCCGGCCACGGCGCGCGCCCGTTTCCGCGAGTCGATCGACATTATCCTGCGGTGCTGGACCGAGGACGGCCCGCAGAGCTACGTCGGCGACTTCTACACGTACCGCTACCTGAACCCGTGGCCGAAGCCCGTCCAGAAGCCCTACCCCGAGTGCTACATCGTCGGGACGGGATCACCCGAGACGATCGAGCTGGCCGCCGAGCTCGGCTTCGGCTACTCCGTCGTGTTCATCCCCGTGGCCACCCAACTCAAGGTGTTCGAGCACTACCGCGAGCGTCTCGTCCACCATGGCCACGAAGCCACCCCGGACAAGGTGACCATCGGCGTGTTCGCCTACGTCGCGGAGTCCGACGAGCGGGCTCAGGAGGAGTTCATGCCTCACATCATGTACTTCTTCGAGAAC
>DASXAI010000086.1:0-4234 GCA_036406775.1 Acidimicrobiales bacterium | reverse complement strand
GAGCAACGCGGCCACGCCCACCGCGCCCGCGCCCTCGACGTAGAACTTGGCCCGCTCCATCAACAGCACCATGGCGTCACCGACGTCGTCCTCGTCGACGGTGACGACGTCGTCGAGCAACTCCTCGACGAGCGGCCGCGTCACGCGGCCCGGGCGCTTGACGGCGATGCCGTCGGCCAACGTGACGACCGGACCGTCGCCCGCCGGCCGGTCGGCGTAGGGCGCGCAGCTCGCCACCTGCACACCGACGACGGAGACGCCGGGCCGTCGCCGCTTCACCGCGACGGCGACGCCGGACGCCAGGCCGCCGCCACCCACGGGCACGATGATGCGGCTGAGATCGGCGACGTCGTCGGCCAACTCGACGCCGAGCGTGGCCTGACCGGCCACCACGGCGAGGTCGTCGAAGGGGTGGATGAAGACCATCCCCGTCTCCGCCGCCCGGGCTCGCGCCGCGGCGACGGCGTCGTCCACCGTTTCGCCCCCGACCAGCACGGTGGCGCCGTACGTCCGGGTCGCCTCGGTCTTGGCGATGGACGAGCCGGCCGGCATGTAGATCTCGCTCGGGACGCCGGCGTGACGGGCGGCGAAGGCGACGGCCTGGCCGTGGTTGCCGGCGCTCCCCGCCACCACGCCCCGCGCCGCCTGCTCGCCCAGGTCGGCGAGCTTGGCCAGCGCCCCGCGGATCTTGAACGAGCCGGTCCGTTGGAGGTTCTCGGCCTTCAGCACGACGTCGCCGCCGCAGCGCTCCGACAGCCACGTCGACGTCACGAGCGGTGTCCGTTTCACGACGCCCGCCCCGGCCGTCGCGGCCCGCTCGATGTCGGCCTCGCTGGGCGCGGGAGCCCTGGTCACGGCGCCAGCATCGCGCTCGGGACGCGACTGACCTGTTTGTGAGCCAATTCACGTCCCTCGTATAGAGTCGCTGGCGATGTCGCAGTTCCTCCGCAGCTGGCTGACGGCGGCCGTCTTCATCGCCGTCGCTGTCGCGCTGGCCTCGGCTTTCCTCGGGCTCAGCAGCCTCGTGCGGCCCCAGCGGGCGGGCTCGCCCGACAAGCGGATGGCCTACGAGAGCGGCGTCGATCCGGTGGGGGAGGGCTGGTCGCAGAGCCAGATCCGGTACTACATCTTCGCCCTGCTCTTCGTGGTGTTCGACGTCGAAGTGGTGTTCATCTTCCCGTGGGCCGTGCGGCTGGAGGAGTACGCCGGCTTCGGTCTCGTCGAGATGGGCGTGTTCATCTTCGTCCTGGTCCTGGGCCTTCTCTACGCGTGGCGCAAGGGAGTGCTGCGGTGGGTCTGATCGAAAAAGGACGGATGCCGAAGCCCCTCACCGCCCTGCTCAACCTCGGGCGGTCCTACTCCGTCTGGGTGTACCAATGGGGCTTGGCGTGCTGCGCCATCGAGATGGGCGCCGCCTTCGGGTCGCCCCGCTACGACGTCATGCGCCTCGGGGTCATCCCCCTCCCCGCCAGCCCCCGCCAGGCCGACCTCGTGGTGATCTCGGGCACCGTCACCGACAAGATGGCGCCCGCCGTCAAGCGCCTGTACGAGCAGATGCCCGACCCGAAGTACGTCATCTCGATGGGCTCGTGCGCCAACTGCGGTGGCCCGTACTGGGACAGCTATTCGGTCACCAAGGGCGTCGACCAGATCATCCCGGTCGACGTCTACGTGCCCGGGTGCCCGCCGAGGCCGGAGGCGTTGCTCGAAGGCATCGTCCTGCTCCAGGAACGGATCAAGCGGGAAGACATGAGCGCGAAGTGGCGCGGTGAGCCCATTGTCGTCAACGGCTGACACGGAAACGGGCGAAGCGGCGGTCGACGAGCTGCGCCAAGACGTCCTTGACCGGCTCACGGACGAGCTGGGTGACGCCGTCGTCGGCCACGAGTTGCGGCCGGGCGACGACTTGTGGGTCCGCATCGCTACGGATGCATGGCGCTCCGCCGGTCTGGCGGTGCGCGGGTCCGGGTGCGAGTACTTCTGCTTCCTGTCGGCCCTCGACTGGATGCCGTCGCCCTACGGCAAAGGCGAAGACGACCCCACCGAGCCGCCGCCCGAGCGCTCCACCGAGACCAAGCAGGGCGTCGCCGGGGGCGAGACACGGTTCCAAGTGTTCGCCCGGGTGGTCGATCCGCGCCGCCACGTCGGGCTCACCTTGAAGGTCGACGTGCCCGACGACACCATGACAGTGGAGTCGTGGTCGAGCGTCTACGCCGGCGCCAACTGGCACGAGCGCGAGACGTGGGAGATGTTCGGCATCCGCTTCGCCGGCCATCCCGACTTGCGCCACATGTACCTCCCCACCAGTTTCGAGGGGCACCCGCTGCGGAAGGACTTCCCGTTGCTGGCCCGCATCGTCAAGCCGTGGCCCGGCATCGTCGACGTCGAGCCGATGCCCGCCGATGACGAGGGCGAGGAGGAGGGCGAAGCGTGACGACGCTCACCGATCGCCAGCAGCTCGCCTACATCGCCGGGCAGGCGGCCGACGCCCGGCTCAACGTCGAGCTCGAGACAGAGGGCATGACCCTCAACATCGGGCCGCAACACCCGGCAACCCACGGCACGCTGCGGATCATCTGCCGCCTCGACGGCGAACAGGTCGTGTGGGCCGAGCCGTCGTGTGGCTACATGCACCGTGGCTACGAGAAGCTCACCGAAGTCCGGACGTTTCCGCAGGTCACGACCCTCATCAACCGGATCGACTGGCTGGGCAGCTTCGCCAACGAGGTGCCGTTCATCCTCGCCGCCGAGAAGCTCATGGAGATCGAGGCCACGCCCCGCGCCCAGCACATCCGCACCATCCTCTTCGAGCTGTCGCGGATCGCCAACATCACGCTGTTCCTGGGCGACATGGGGGTGCAGCTCGGCGCCGTCACTCCCGTCTTCTACGCCTTCCGCGACCGCGAGTACGTGCTCAACCTGATCGAGTCGGTCACCGGCGGCCGGTTCCATCCCAACTACGACCGCATCGGCGGTCTGAAGGACGACTTGCCCAAGGGCTTCATCGACGAGACCAAGTCGGTGATGAAGACCGTGCGCGCCTTCTGCGACGAGATGGAGGAACTGCTCGTCGGCAACGAGATCTTCGAGGCCCGCACCCGCGGGATCGGGGTCATCCCGCGGGAGATCGCGCTCCAGTACGGCCTGTCGGGTGCCAACGTGCGGGCCAGCGGCGTCGACTGGGACCTCCGGCGCGACCAGTCGCTGCCGATGGCGTGGAGCAAGGTCGACTGGAAGGTGTGGACCCATCCCGACGGCGACAGCTTCGCCCGGTACTGGGTCCGGCTCCAGGAGGTGCGCGAGGCCACGAGCATCGTGGAGCAGCTGCTCGACTCGCTGCCGGCCGGGCCGATCATGGCCAAGGTCCCCCGCATCATCAAGGTGCCCGAGGGCGAGGCCTGGGTCTCCACGGAGAACCCGCTCGGCGAGATGGGGTACTACGTCGTGTCCAAGGGCGACACGGGTCCGTTCCGAGTCAAGATCCGGTCGGCGTCCTTCAACAACATCTCCGTCACGCCGTGGGTCCTGCGCGGCGTCTACGTCCCCGACGTCATCACGATCCTCGCCAGCCTCTACTTCATCCTGGGGGACATCGACCGGTGAGAGGCTCGACCTCACTCCGTTTCACGCTGCCTGAAGAACCGCTGAGGTTCTCACAGAAGCGTGAAACCGTCGGGGAGGCGGCGTGAGCCTCGGCGTCGTGATCCCGTACTGGGGCCAGACCATATTCCGGGCGCTGGGCGTCGCCGTCGCCGTGCTGATCCCGGCCGGCACCGCCGTCTACCTGTACCTGTTCAAGATGGTGAGCTTCATGCAGTCGCGCCTCGGGCCGATGGAGGCCGGCCCCTACGGCTCGCTGCAGCTGTTCGCCGAGGTCGGGAAGTTCCTCCAGAAGGAGGACCTGCACCCCGACAACGCCGACCGGTTCATCTTCAAGGCCGCCGTTTTCGTCGTCTTCCTCACCGTGTTCCTCATCTACCTGGCCGTGCCGTTCGGGCCGTTCGCCGTGTTCGCCGACTACTCCACCGGCATCTTCTTCGCCATCGCCGTGTCGTCGGTGTCGGTGCTGGGCATCCTCATGGCCGGCTGGTCGTCGGCCAACAAGTACTCGCTGATGGGCGGCCTGCGCGCCGCCGGGCAGCTGATCGCCTACGAGCTGCCGCTGTCGCTCGCCGTCATCGGCGTGGTCATCCAGGCCGGCACCCTGAACATGCAGGGGATCGTGGCCGCCCAG
>DASXAI010000085.1:0-2247 GCA_036406775.1 Acidimicrobiales bacterium | reverse complement strand
CGAGCGGGTCGACGACGTCTGCTCGACGGCGTACGTCTACTGCCGCGAACCGCAGCCGGTGCGCCCGCTCGACATCGCCACCGCGCTGGCCGACATCGAGCGCCGGTCGTACGAGGCTCCGTTGCCGATGGAGCGCCTGCTCGGCTGACGGTCAGCCGGGCGCCGGGGCCACCGGGCGCCGGACGACCGGCTCGCCCACGAGCCGCGCCCGGTGGTACACGGGCCCGAATCGGGCGACGACGACCTTGCCCCTCACGGCGCTCGAGCTCAGCCGGCGGGCCAGCCGCCGGCATGGGCGGCCAACCGGCTTCCGGTCCCGCCGGACTAGGGTGCTGTCGCACACGGGCTGTGGCGCAGTTTGGTTAGCGCGCTTGACTGGGGGTCAAGAGGTCGCAGGTTCAAATCCTGTCAGCCCGACTTATCTGAGCAGGGAGAACGTTTCAGAGCTTCGCCCGATAGAGGGAAGCTCGGGAGGGCGTGGGGGGAGGGGGGTTGGAGCCGACTTGCTCGTGGGCTGGTGCCCCTGGGGTGCTGCGAGGCAACCCGGTGACCGGGAGGGCATGCGAATGAGAGTGCTGACCGAACGCCAACCCCACGCCTACGAGAGCTGGGTGATCGGCGCCTGCATCTCCGTGGTCGCCATCGTCATCGCCGTCTGCCTCGTCGTCTTGGCCCTGGCCGGGATGCTGTACGGCGTGGCCTACATGAAAGCCCACTGGCCGTGACCGGCGACTGCCCGATCGAGTACGAGATGATCATGACCCCATAGACGGCAACCGCCGCCTGACCCCACCTGTCACCTCAAAGCGCGGCAGTCCCTTGTGACGTCTCGAGACTGTGACAGTCCCGGGGCGCTGTTGGCCCGACGCGCGTGGCCCGCCGGATCGGCGGACCACGCGTTCATCGACTCGGCCATGCTGGTACCATGACCCCATGGCTCGCGCACCCGGCGGTACTATTCACACGATCAATCTTCGGATGCCCAAAGAACTCGCCGAGGACTTGGCGCTCCTGGTCCAAGTAGACGAGGTCTCCCAGAACGCCTTCATCATCGACGTTCTCGAACAGGCGGTACGGGGGCGGTTGGCCGACGGCGATTTCCACGACAAGATGCAGGCGTTGATCAAGCGTCAGCAGGCCACACTGAACCGCGTCAAGACGATCAAGGTCGGTGCGCCGTGAGCCAGACACCGGACGAACCGATCGGCGAGATCCTCGGCCGGACCGAGACGACCATTGAGGAGATTCGCCGAGACCAACGCGCCCGCAACGAACGCGTCGACCAGCAACTGTTGAGTGCCGCGAGGGAGATCGCGGACACCGCCAGCGTGATGGCCGCATTGGCCCACGAGGTCCGCGACCGACTCGGCGAACTGCTCACCGTGACTGAAGCCAATACCACCCACATCGACGCCTTGCGTCTGATCCTCCAGCAGCACATCGAACACCACGACGGCAACGGGCACTCATGAACTGAGCTCTACGGGCACCATTGGTCCGACGGGCGGACCGGGCTCAGGCCGAGTGGAGCCGCAACGCTTGGCGCCACGAGATTCGTGCGCCCCGTTGCAACAGGCTGCGGGCGTAGATCGCCGCCGCCACGCGCAAGACGACCACGATCGTGATGGCGAGCAAGATCACTGCTACCGCGACCTGCCACGCTTCGGCCGCGCCAGTCGCGATCCGCAACGGCATGAGCAGGGGCGCGAACGGCGGGATCATCGACGCGATCGTCGCCGCTGTCGAGTCGGGATTGCTGGCGAAGACGCACACGAGCAGATACGGCGCCATCACGGCCAGGGTGATCGGCATTCCCGCCGCCTGCGCATCCTCCTGACGCGTCACGAACGAGCCGGCCAGCGCGTAGAGCGTGCTGTACAAGGCGAAGCCGCCGAGGAACCACAACACCACGGTCGGGACGGCTATCCAGATCTCGGCGGGAATGGACGAGCCCGAGATCAGGAGGGCGGCGAGGCCGGCGACGACTGCGACCAGGAGCTGGAGCAGCGCCACGATTCCGATGCCGATGACCTTGCCCGCGAGCAGTTGTGGGGCGCGTAGGCGGGCGAGCAGCAGCTCGATG
Source organism: Acidimicrobiales bacterium (assembly GCA_036406775.1). Lineage (GTDB taxonomy): Bacteria > Actinomycetota > Acidimicrobiia > Acidimicrobiales > Ilumatobacteraceae > DASXAI01. The sequence continues at coordinate 164 of DASXAI010000085.1, read as the reverse complement.
ATGGCGGTGGTCTTCTCTTCGACGACGCCGCCGAGGACGACGCCGCCGAAGGCCGATACCGCGCCGAACAGCACGATCGCGGAGGCGATGCCGACCAGCACGCCGGCGGCCCGGTCGTCGTTCGGTTCGGTGATCGACGTCTGCAATGGGGGCGGCGCCAGGAT
>DASXAI010000084.1:0-10212 GCA_036406775.1 Acidimicrobiales bacterium | reverse complement strand
GGACAGCCGGCAATCCGGCGGTGATCGGGCGCTGACCCAGGGCATTTCGCGCTCGTTGAACGACCCCTGAGGTCGTTGTTTTAGCGTGAAACGGCCAGGTCGGACTCCGGCTTGGGTACCCGGCCCTCGACGAGGGCGTTGATCCAGGTGTGCAGGTGCTGGTTGCCGCGCTCGTTGCGACCGAAGCGGAACACGTCGTCGCCGATGGAGTCGAGCGCCTTGGTGATCTTGAAGCCGGTGAGGAAGTCCTCCTGGCCGGTGACGGCGGCATACAGCTGGCGCCGCTCCTCCACCTTGGCCAGCGCCTCGTCGCCCTCGATCGGCTCGCGGAAGTAGTGGTACTGGGCCGTGATCGACTTGTCGTAGGTGGGACCGGGCAGCAGTCGGCTCACCATGAGGGCGCCGGTGGGCTGGCCCGACATCGACACGTTCGGGAACGTATAGTGCACCATGCTCATGGCCTGGGCCAGCGCCGGCGGCCAGTACTCCTCGGGCACGTCCTTCAGTTCCAGGATCGGCTTGTTGGCGAAGCCGACGCGGATGTGCGGCCCGTAGAAGTCGTACGTGTTCCGGTTGGTGATGGCCTTGGCGCCGATCGTCTCCCGGTGCAGGAACCCGATGTGGTAGCCGTCGACGTAGCCGTCCGCCGTGACCTTCCAGTTCGGGCTCTCGAGCTCGGTGACGACGGGATAGCGGTACAGCTCGTCGAGCTTGAACATGGAAATGGCGCTGGCCATGTCGCCCAGCCACTCGTCGGCGTCGAACTCGAGACCGGGCGTGAGGATGGCGAGCACCAACCCGACCCGCTCCTGCGTGGGCAGCTGGACGAGCCCTTCCACGTCGATCTCGCCGTAGGTTTCCCGCCCGGGCAGGCCCACGAGGGCGCCCTGGGTGTCGTAGACCCAGGCGTGGTACGGGCACGTGAAGCGGCGGCCGTGTCCGAAGGCGCCCGCAACGACCTCGGCGCCGCGGTGACGGCACACGTTGAGGAACGTCCGGGCCACGCCGTCATTGCCCCGGATCACGAGGACGGGGCGGCGGGCGATCTCCAACGCGGCCCAGTCACCCGGCTCGCGAAGGTCGCAGCTGAGCGCCACGATCAGAGGCACCCGGTGGAAGATCATCTCGATCTCCTGCTCCCACCGCTCGGGATCGCGGTAGGAGCGGACCGGGATGTGCATCGTCGTCGGGCTCTGGTCGCTGGTCTCCGCCTCGACGTTGGCGAGCAGGCGGCGGGCGACTTCGACGTGGGAGCTGGCAGCCATCGAAGACCTCCTGTCCGGGCGCTCCGGACTGTACCCCCGGCCGGGCGCGCCACGAGCGGCCTCGAACGGATTCATCATCATGTTTCCGGCCGGATTTGCCCAGATCACTGGTCGGGGCCAGCCCGAACGGATTACGTTCAGGCCACTAGGGGACCCGCCGGAGCGGCGGTAGGCACAGGGGGCGCTGGTGACGGACACCACCGAACAGACCTCTCGGCTCGAAGCGTTCTTCCGCAAGCGCAGCGACGACCCGGACAGCGTGAAGGTAACGGGCTACGAGCCCATCACCGGCGGCTACAGCCGGGCCATGGCGCGCGTCTGGGTCAGCGACTCCAGCGGCGAACGGGCCTACGTGGTGCGCTCCGATCCCCCGCCCGGTCAGTCGATCCTCGACACCGACCGGACCGAGGAGTGGGCCCTGCTGGCCGTGCTCCACGAGTCGGGGCACATCCCCATGCCGGCGCCGCGCTGGTTCGATCCCGGCGGGGAGGAACTCGGCAGCCCCTCGATCGTCGTCGACATGCTCGACGCGCCGTCGCTCGTCTCTTTCTCCCGCCAGTGCGACGAGCGTGAGCACCAGGGCCTCGCGATGCGATTCAGCGCCCTGGCGGCGCAGGTCCACACCTTCGACCCGTCGACGCTCCCCGAGCACATCGAGGTGCCCGACTCGTGGGACGCCTACATCGACTCGCGCATCCAGAAGTGGGTCGACGCCGAACAGGCCAACGTGTGGCGCAACTCGATGATGCGCCTGATCGCGGCCTGGCTGAGCGCCAACAAGCCACCACCGGTGCCGTTGACGTTCGTGCACGGCGACTTCCAGATCGCCAATGTCCTGGTGGGGAAAGACGGCTCGTTCAGCCTCATCGACTGGGAGTTGGCCCACATCGGAGATCCGCGTGAGGACATCGGGTGGGCGGCCCTGGCCAGCGTGACGCAGCCGCCCGACCTCATCGCACCTGGTGGCGACGACTTCTACCGCCAGTACCGCGACCTGACGGGGTTGACCGAGGAGCAGGTGAACCCCACGCTCACCGACTACTTCATCGTGCTGGCGGCCGTGTCGGTCTTCGTGCCGGTCATCGAGCAGCTCGCCTTCGTCGCCCGCGGCGAGACGACGGCGATGATGGTGGCGTACATGTCGAACGCCGTCGCCGGCATGCACGAGGTCATGCTGAACGCAATGGCCCGCTACGACCAGGCCACCGGAGGCGCCCGATGATCTCGAAGCCCACCACCCCGCAGCTGATCGACGCTGCCTGCACCGAGCTCGAGACCAGAGTCGCCCCCGCCGTCAACGATCCCGCAACCAAGGTCGTCGTCGACATGGCGCTGGCCGTCCTACGCGGCGCCGCCGTCCGCAGCGCCAGCGAGGTGGCGTGGATGCGCGAGGAGGCCGACGCCGTCGACCAGCTCGCCCAGCGGCTCGTGGCCGAACTGCCTGACGCCACCGAGCTGGCCGACGCCCATCGGGCCTACACCGAGGGCCGCACCGGCCGTCTCTACCTGCAGGACGTGCTCGCCGACTACGAGCGGGCGAGCGAGGTGCTGTCCCGGGCCGCCGAGGCCGCGTACCGCGACGGCTCGGCCGAGCGCATCGCCGCCGTCCGCCAGCTGTTCGACCAGCGGATGGCCAACGAGAAGACGGTCATCGGCGAGTTCATGGCGGCGGGGAGGACGTAGCCCGGTGCCCGAGCCCGCCCCTACCCACCTCCTCCACGGTCGATGTGACGGAAATGCACGCCAGACGTGCAAAACCGTCACATCGGCGGGATGAGCGGACGGAGGCGACCCATGGACGACGCCTTCGTGGCCCGGTTCCGGGAGCGGTCGGCCTACGAGGCGACTCGGTCGGGGCCGCCTGACGGGTTCCCGAAGCTGCGCGACCTCCCCTTGGGGCGATACACCGACCCGGGGTTCCAGGCGCTGGAGCACGAGTACCTGTTCAAGCGGGTGTGGCTGTACGCCGCCCACGACTCGGAGCTGGCGGGCCCGGGCAGCTACAAGCTGTGCGACATCGCCGGGGCGCCGATCCTGCTGGCGCGGGGTGACGACGGCGTCGTCCGCGGCTTCTACAACGCGTGCCGCCATCGGGGCGCGCCGGTGGTGCGCGGCGAGTGCGGCACGGCCCGCCTGCTGACGTGCCAGTTCCACTCGTGGACCTACAACTTGGCGGGCGAGCTCGTCCGCGTGCCTGACGAGCGCGACTTCGTCGACCTCGACCGATCGGAGCGGGGCCTCCCGCCGGTGCGGTGCGAGTCGTGGGGTGGCTGGCACTTCGTCAACCTCGACCTCGACGCCGAGCCCCTGCTCGACTTCCTCCACCCGATCCCCACGCTGCTGCCAGAGGTGGCGGCGGCGCCGTTCCGCGTCATCGACGTCAAGCACGTCGAGCTGGCCTGTAACTGGAAGATCCTCGCCGAGGCCTTCCTCGAGGTGTACCACGCCCGCACCATCCACCCGAAGACGGTGGGGCCGAGCGTCGACACGCGGGGCACGGTCATCACGCTGTACGACCACGGTCACCAGTCGATGCTCTCGCCCGTGAACCGCGGCACGCGCAACGACAGCCGCGAGTTGCTCCCGTTGTTCGACGGGGCCACGCCGATCTTCCGTGACGGCGACGTCCAGCCCGCCCACGGCGTCTTCCCGAACCTCATCACGCCGCTCGACGCCCGAGGCTTCCCGTTCCTGCTCTTCTGGCCGCTCGCCATCAACCGCACGCGCCTCGACATCACCTGGTTCGCCGCCGACTGGGGTCCCGGCGAGCCGCCCGCCGACCAGGCCGAGATCTGGGCTCACCGGCTGAAGCGCTTCGACACGGTGATGGACGAGGACTACGAGAACCTCGAACCGATCCAGCGGTCGATGGAATCGGCGGCCCACGGCGGCCAGGCCATCAACTACCAGGAGCGCCGTATCTGGCACGTCCAAGCCTGGATCGACAAGGTCATCGGGCCCGAGCGCATCCCCGAGCACCTGCGCGTGCCCGACCTGCTGGCCGACTGGGTGGAGCCGGTGGCGCGGCCGGCCCCGGCCTGATCGAGCCGCCATGTCGTCTCACACCACCGGCCGGGTGCCGTCGGTCTTCGACTACGGCTCGTACGCCTTCCTCATCGGGGTCGAACCGGTCACCGAGCTGTGCCTGGTGCGCCACGGCCAGCAGTCCGTCTACGGGGGTCACGGCCCGTACGGCGACGTGATCGACCCGCCCCTGTCGGACGTCGGCGCCCGGCAGGCCGAGCTGGTGGGACGGCGCTTCGCCCGGCAACGGGTCGATGCCGTCTACTCCAGCGAGCTGCTCCGGGCCCAGTCCACGGCGGCCGAGATCGGACGCCACCACGGGCTGGAGCCGATGACCGTCGGCGACCTGCGCGAGGTCGAGGTGTTCCGCGACATCCCGCCGGACATGAGCGTTCGTGACTACCTCGGCACGCCGCTGTTCCTGGGCGTCCGCGAACGGATGATCTACGAGAAGCGGTGGGACGTCTATCCGTACTCCGAGTCCAGCGCCGAGTTCCGCAAACGCACGGTGAACGCCCTCGAAGGCATCATCGCCACGAACGAGGGCCGACGCGTCGTGGTGGCGTGCCACGGCGGCGTCATCAACGCCTACATCGCCCACTACCTCGACATCGAGTACGACATGTTCTTCCGGCCGGCGCACACCTCGGTGAACGTGCTGCTGGCCGGCAACCATGGCGTCCGGGCGCTCCAGTCGCTGGGCGACGTGAACCACCTCCTCGGCGAAGAGGGCCTGGTGACGTACTGATGAGATCGCCATGCTGATCGGGCTGGACGAGTATCCGCTGCACCAGATCACCCAGTCGTTCGCCGGCGTGGCCGGCAGCGATCCGCAGTGGAACGACGGCCACTACGTCTGCGTGTGCGACATCGACGGCAACGTGTGCCTGACGTCGAACGTCCGCCTCTACCAGAACAACGACGTGCTCGACGGCTTCGTCTGCATCCGTCACCGCGGCCAGCAGCACAACATCCGTCTGTCCCGCCGGCTGCGGCCCGACATGGACACGCTGGGCGTGGGACCCCTGCGGATCGAGATCGTGGAGCCGATGCGGGTGTTGCGCTTCGTGCTCGACGACAACGAGTACGGCCTGGCGTGCGACTTCCTGTGCCGCAGCACAGTGGTGCCCTACGAGGATCCGGTGGAGATCACCCGCATCGACGGCCGCCTGTTCAGCGAGCGCGCCACCTACGAGCTCGTCGGCACCGTGGACGGCTGGGTCGCCGTCGCCGGCGAGCGGTACGAGCTGACGCCGGCCAACGCCGCGTTCTTCCGCAACCATTCGTGGGGCAACCAGGCCGGAAGGGGCGGCCCGCGCCGGTGGGGCGCGCCCCGTCCGCCTCGGCGCGTGCCAGGCGTCCGTTACTGGGTGCTGTTCAAGTGCGCGGGGCACGGTGGCTTCTACTTCTCCGACCCCAGCCGGCGCGCCGCGTCGGGCCAGGGCGCCGTGCTCCTGGCGGACGGGTCGATCCCGCTGGCAGCCGTGCACAACGACGTCGAGTTCTACGAGGGCGGACGTCGAGCCCGGCGCGGCACGTTCACCCTCGCCGACGCCACAGGGAACGAGCGCCGGTACGAGTTCGACGACCTCGGCTGGGTGTACTGCCAGGGAGGCGGCTACTTCGGCGGCTTCGACGACGGTCTCGGCCAAGGCGTGTACCGCGGCGACCACCACGTCGAAGGCGAGGTGTGGGACGTCAGCCACCCAACCGAGATCGTCGACGAGCACGGGAAGACGTTCGAGTTCGAGCACGACTGGGCCGAGAACTTCGTCCGGCTCCGGACGGGAGACGAGTCGGGCCTGGCCCACTTCGAATGCGTGGTGATCCGGGAGGGCGGGACGACATGACGGACGCGACGGGAGCGACACGGTTCGTCGGTGAGCGCGTGCAACGCCGCGAGGACCCGAGAATGCTCACCGGCCGCGGGCGCTACGTCGCCAACGTGTCGCTGCCCGGCCTGCTCCACGCCGCCTTTCTCCGCAGTGAGCTGGCGCGGGGCCGCATCGTCTCCTTCAACGCCGACGCGGCGCGCGCCCTGCCGGGTGTGGAGGCCATCTTCACCGCGGCCGACCTCAATCCGATCGCCGGCCCGATGTGGGCCACGATGTACGGCCCCGACGCGCCGAGCCCGCCGGCCCGCCCGTTGGCCGACGGCGACGTGCGCTTCGCGGGAGATGCCGTCGCCATCGTCGTGGCCCAGAGCCGCGCCATCGCCAAGGACGCGTGCGACCTCATCGAGCTCGACGTCGAGCCGCTCGACGCCGTCGTCGCCCTCGAGGACGCCCGGGACGGCGTCGCCGTCGTTCATCCCGAGCTCGGTACCAACATCGCCGCCGCCGTCGACGCCCTCGACGAGGACGCGTGGGCCGCGGCGCAGGCGCGAGCCGCCCACGTCGTCACGAGGACGTTCCGGCAGGCTCGGGGCTGCAACGCGCCGATGGAAGGCCGGGCCGTCCTCGCCAGCTGGGACCCCTGGACGCCGCTGCTCACGGTGTGGTCGTCGACTCAGAACGCCCACGAGGTGCGGGCCATGTGCGCGCGGCTCGTCGGCATTCCCGAGCACCAGGTGCGCGTCATCATGGGCGACGTCGGCGGCGGCTGCGGGCAGAAGATCTACGTCTCGCCCGACGAGGCCGGCGTGATCCTGGCCTCGTACCGATTGGGCCAACCCGTGAAGTGGGTCGAGGACCGCAGCGAGAACCTGCTCGCCGCCGGACACGCGCGCAACGACGTGGCCACCGCGTCGCTCGCGCTCGACGGCGACGGCCACATCCTCGCCATGCACGTCGACCATCTCGAGGACGTAGGCGCGTTCCCGCTGGGCAGCACGTCGAGCTCGGTGTCGTCGGTGCGGCGGCTCGTGGCCGGCCCGTACAAGGTGCCCGAGGTCTTCTACACCGGTCGCTCGCTCTACACGAACACCTGCGGCCGCGTCGCCTACCGGGGGCCGTGGCTGATGGAGACGACCATCCGGGAGCAGCTACTCGACCACGCCGCCCGCGAGATCGGGATGGACCCGATCGAGCTGCGGCGCCGCAACGTCATCCGGCGCCAGGACCAGCCCTACACGAGCAGCAGCGGTGTCGTGTTCGACTTCATCAGCCCCGACGAGACGATCGAACAGGCGGCCGCCCTCATCGGCTGGGACGAGGCGCGGGCCGAGCAGGAACGGCTGCGGGCCGAGGGCCGCCACGTCGGCATCGGCATGGCCGTCTTCGTCGAGCCGACGGGCATCGGGGCCGGCGCCCTCGGCACCGACCAGGCCACGATCCGCATCGAGCCGACGGGCGTGGTCAACGTCTACATGGGCACGGGCAGCACAGGGAACAGCCTCGAGACCACGATCCCGCAGCTGGTGGCCGAGCACCTCGGGTGCACCCTCGACGACGTCGCCTTCCACCAGGGCGACACCGACTCGGCGCCGTGGGGGCACGGCAGCGGCGGGAGCCGGGCCGCCGTGGTCTCCGGCGGCGCGGCCCGGGCCGCCGCCATCCAGCTGCGCGAGCGCGTCGCGCGGGTCGCGGCCGAGCTGCTCGAGGCGGCCCCGGAGGACCTCGACGTCGCCGCCGGCGTCGTGTCGGTGCGAGGCGTGCCGGCCCGGGCCGTGTCGATCCGCGACGTGGCCCACGTCGTGCACCATCGGCCCGAGACACTGGCCGAGCCCATCGACCGGGCCCTCGAGGTGGCAGTGCGGTACCGGCCCGCCGACGTCTACACGTGGTCGAACGCCTGTCACGCGTGCCTGTGCGAGGTCGACGTCGAGACGGGCGTGGTCTCGCTCCGCCGCTACGTCGTGAGCGAGGACTGCGGCGTCATGATCAACCCGATGATCGTGGAGGGTCAGATCGCCGGGGGCGTCGCCCAGGGGATCGGCGGCGCCCTGTACGAGCACTTCGTCTACGACCCCGACGGCAATCCACTGACGGCCACGTTCGCCGACTATGGCCTGCCGAGCGCGGTGGAGGTGCCGCCCATCGAGTACGGCCACATCGAGACGCCGTCGCGCCTGCCGGGAGGGTTCAAGGGGATGGGCGAGGGTGGCGCCATCGGCTCGCCATCGGCGGTGGCCAACGCCGTTGCCGACGCCCTGGCGCCGTTGACCGACGGCGTGACGTCGTTCCCGTTGAGCCCGGGCGAGATCGTGACGCTGCTGCAGGGGTCGGCCCGCTCGGCGGTCCGATGAACGAGGGGGGCGCCGTGGACGACGACACACCGATGCCCGTCCGGTTCGAGCGGTTCCTGGCCGCGGTCGAGCCCGATCGGGCCGCCAGCGTGACGGCGTTCAAGCCGATCAGCGGCGGCTACAGCCGCGTCACGGCGCTGGTCGACGTCCGCTGGAGCGACGGCGACGAGGAGAAGCTGATCCTGCGGATGGACCCGCCGCCGGGCAAGGAGGGCGTCTTCTCGAGCGAGCGCGATCGCGAGTGGAGCGTGCTGCAGGCGCTGTGGGCCGACGGCACCGTCACCATCCCCCGGCCGCGGTGGTACGACACGGGCGAGCACCTCGGCACCAAGGCCATCGTGATGGACTTCGTCGAGGGCACGCCGTTGCAGCTCACCCTGCAGCCCGGCGGCGACTTCCGGCCCGCCACCGACGTCTACCTCGACGTGGCGGCCGCCCTCCAGCGGATTCCGCTGAAGGCCCTTCCGGGCGAGATCGAGCACCCGGCCGACTGGGACGCCGCCATCGACGACGCCATCGACATCTACGGCCGCGGCGAGCGGGGGCTGGTCGAGAGCGACCCGGTGATCCGGTACGTCACGGCGTGGCTGCGGGCCAACAAGCCACCGCCGGTTCCGCTCGGCGTCGTCCACGGTGACTTCCAGCCGGGCAACATCCTCGTGGCCGAGGGTCGCGAGCCCGTCGTGATCGACTGGGAGTTCACGCGGATCGGCGACCCCCGGGAGGACGTCGGCTACTACAGCGGCAGCCCGCTGCCCAACAGTCTGTACACCGCCGATGCCGACTACTTCCTGGCTCGCTACCGGGAGGTCACCGGGCTGTCGGACGAGCAGGTGAACCCCGACGTCATGCGCTACTTCTTCATCCTCGGCATGGCCGAGCTGATGATCCAGATGATGCAGGGCGCCGACGCCCTCGCCCGAGGCGAGCCGAAGCCGGTGATGAACACGTTCCTCATCAACAGCATCTCGTATTTCCACCAGAACTACGTCGACATCTGCCGGCCGTGACGGAGGGGGCGCCATGATCTCGAGGCCGACCACCGAGCAGATCCTCAACAACTGCAGCCGCGAGCTGACGGAGGTGGTGCTCCCCGCGGTCGACGACGAGACGGTGAAGGTGACGGTGATGATGCTCGACCTCGTCCTGCGCAACGCCGCCTTGCGGGCCGCCCACGAGATCGCATGGATGACCGACGAGATCGCAGCCATGTACGACTTCGCCGGCTCGGCCCACCCGCCGGCCGTCGCCAGTCTGCACCTCGACGCCGTGGTGGAGGCCTACTGCGCCGCCAGCGAGGCCTTCTCGGCGGCGATGGAAGCCGCTGTCGCGGCGGGAGACGACGACACGATCCGGCGCGGCGCCGCGTTGATGGACCGCCGCGTCGGGCGCGAGGAGGAGGTCATGGCGGGCTGGACGCCGGTGGGCCGTTAGCGGTCGGCCGGCGCTGGGGTCAGCGGCCGCGGGGCCGGAGACGGCGGCGGGCGATGCGCCAGGTGCCGTCGTCGCCGCGGCGGAACACGTCGTCGTACTGGAAGTAGATGACGGGCCGGGCCTGGCCGTCGACCCAGCGGGTGGCCATGCACCACGACGTCCCGTGGACCTCGTCGTCGGCCACGGCCGTGAGCAGCAGCGGCCCGGGCAGGTGCATCATCGGCCGGTCGGGATCGAAGTGGCGGGTCACCGTCTCGGCCGCGGCCTCAGCCCCGTCGGCCCGCCCGTAGCCGAGCTCGTCGC
>DASXAI010000083.1:0-2295 GCA_036406775.1 Acidimicrobiales bacterium | reverse complement strand
GCTCGCCGTCCGGGCCCGACTCGCTGCGCTGCCAGCAGCCGTCGGATGGTCGAGGATGCTCGTCGTGGGATTGGTAGCGGGTGTGGGATTCACGATGGCCCTCTTCATCTCCTCGCTGGCGTTTGGCTCCGGGTCGTTGAATGACGCCGCGAAGCTCGGCATCCTCGCGGCGTCCACGGTCGCGGCGGTGGCAAGCCTGGCGTTGGGCCGTCGGCTGGTTGCACCGCAGCCCAGCGCGGCGCTGATTACCAGAGCCGGCGATGCCGCCGAGCCAGACGTGTAGCGGGGCGCGAGCCGAGCTCGCTACCAGGAACCGACACCAGTGTTTGTTTCGTCGATCGTGACCAGCAGCCCCGCCACGAAGAACCCGTAGATGTCGACGATCCAGAGGAGCTTCGCGCTGCTCGGCCGGATATCGGCACCTCGCGCCTTCGGCCCGCACGTGCGCGCGCGACGTTGACGAGGATTCCGTACAGCCAGGTGCGGAGGGACGAGCGTCCCTCGAACCGGTCTATCGACTCGAGCGCGGGCAGCCAGGCAGCCTGTACCACCTCGGCGGCGGCGGCCGTGTCGTGCACCCAGACGCGGGCGATGCGAAGGAAGCTGGGCTGGTGCGCCCTCACCAGCGCGGTGAAGGCCGCGCCGTCGCCCCGCCGTAGGGCGAGGACCGTTGCAACATCGTCGGCGCGGGCGTCGTCCATTGAGGGGATTGTGGATCAGTCACCGACAATTTGCGTCCCTCGAGCCGAGGCCAGTCGCCAGCGCCCATCTTGCTCCACGTAGATGTGCGTGTAGCGACTGTGCGCCGACCAGGCGGCATCGGCGATCCGACCGCGCATGTTCGTCTCGCCCGTGACCACGGCCGCGCTGCCATACCGGCGCACTCGGTTGCGTCACCGGCGCGCAGCGCGCTGAAGAACCCTCCCTCTGCCGCGTCTGTCAGTTGAGCCGGTGCGCTGCCCACTTGATGCCGGCGATGATCATGTCCATCACGGGCTTCTCCTCGAATGCCGTCACGGCGTGGCCGAACGCCGTGTAGAACATGCGGCCGCCGCCAGGCATGTCGTGCACCCAGGCGCTCGGGCGGGTGCCGAACTGGTTGCTGGTGTCGGTGCAATTGAGGAGGATGGTGATTCCGGGTATCGCCGATGCCAGCGGGTCGCGCGTGAACACGTACCACTCCTCGGAGCGGTTCCATGGGTTGGGGACGTTGGCCGCCGTCAGGATGACGTGACTGACGCCCGGGGCATAGGTGGCGGTCCCGGCGGTCCCCGCGTTGCTGTGGTTCTTGAAGTTGGCGCCGATGAAGTCTGTGTACCAGGGCCACCCGGTGTCGTACGTGTCCGTCGCGGAGTGCGTGCCGACGAAACCGCGGCCCTTGGTGGCGATGAAGTTGGTCAGCGCCTGCTGGTGGGCTGGCCCGTTGCCGTCGCCATCGATCGTCAAACCGGTGGTGTTCAGGAAGAAGACGACGTCGTAAGGAGCCAGGCCCGCGTCGGAGAACACCGACGGGTCGGAGGTGGTGTCCACCTGGCCCTCCGGCAGCACCGGCGTGACGTGCGCGTACGTGGTGTCGAAAACGATGTTGTTCGCAGACGCCTGAGCCTGCAGCAGGGGGATGGCCGTGAAACGCGACTGATGTCCGTACGTCACGGCGTTGTTCCAGATCAGAACCTTGATCGCTGTCGCGCCTGTCGTGCCGGCGGCGCCTCCCGCGCCGGTCACGGCCACGCCCCCGGCACCGCCCGCGCCCAAGCTGCCGCCGCTGCCGGCCGTGCCGGCGCCGCCCCCCACACCCGTCCCGCCGCTTCCGCCGCCCTGTCCGACGACCGCCATGCCGCCGCCACCCGTCGTGGTCGCGCCATGGCCTCCCTCCCCCGCGCCGCCCGCACCCGCACCGGCCGAACCACCGTCGGGCATCGTGCGGACCGCCTGCGTGTCGCCTTTGCAGCCAAACCAGGCTGCGGCGGCCCCGATCGCCAGAGACAGAACGCCGACCTCGAGCTTGGTTTCCATGAACACCTCGACGAAACCTCGGAAGTTCTCATTCGCGACGGAACAAAAACGACGACCCGTCGTTGCAATCGAACCCCTGACCGATGACATCAAAGTCACCGTTCGCATCGGGAACCTCCTCGCGCTGGTGTTCGTGAGTTGCCGCCAGCGCCGCGAATCGGCTCAGCCCCGGGGGCGTCGTGGTCGGTCTACACGCGCCGTCATGGGGAGCGCCACTCGGCCCAGTCGACCAGCATGACGGCGTCCTGGGCTGGGTAGTCGGCGGGGGTGCGTGAGGGG
>DASXAI010000082.1:0-2404 GCA_036406775.1 Acidimicrobiales bacterium | reverse complement strand
CATCGTGCGTCTCTTCTCGAAGCCGATCACGTTCATGACGCTCGGTCTCTTCAGCTTGGTGATCAACGGGTTGATGCTGCTGCTGGCAGCGGCGCTGTCGGACGTGTTGTCCATCGACAACTTCTGGACGGCGATCGTCGGCGCGCTCGTCATCTCCATCGTCTCCACCTTCCTGAACTGGCTGCTGGTCGACCGGCGCCTCGAACGGCGATGAGGGTCTGAACCTGCAAGGATCACGCCATGACCGATGCTTCGACTGCCGCGCCCAACCTGTCGACCGAGGAGCTCAACGAACTCTTGAAGCTCATGCTCGGCGCCGACACGGTCGAGTTGAAGCTCACGGTGCCCGAGGAGTACCACCGGTCGGCGGCGACCGCGCTCGACATAGACCCCATCGATGCCCAGATTCGCCAAGTCGTGTTCTTCGACACGCCGGACCTGAAGCTGAACGCGGCCGGCGTGGTGGTGCGGGCCCGGCGCGTGCAGGACGAAGGCGACGACTCGGTGGTGAAGCTGCGGCCGGTCGTGCCCAGCCAGTTGCCCGCGAAGCTGCGCAAGACGTCCGACTTCGGCGTCGAGGTGGATGCCATGCCGGGCGGCTTCGTCTGCTCCGGCTCGTACAAGGGGGCCCTGCCCGCTGGGTCGGTCAAAGCGGTGCTGCGGGGTGAGCAGCCGATTCGCAAGCTGTTCACCAAGGAGCAGCGGGCCTTCTACGCCCAGCACGCGCCCGAAGGGATCAACCTCGACGACCTGTCCATCCTCGGCCCCATCAACGTGCTGAAGCTGAAGTACACGCCCGAGGGCTACAAGCGCCGGCTGGTAGCCGAGCTGTGGCTGTACCCCGACGGCTCGCGCATCCTCGAGCTGTCGACGAAATGCCTCCCGTCCGAGGCCCTCGACGTCGCCGCCGACACCCGCGCCTTCCTCACCGAACGCGGCGTCGACCTCGCCGGCGAGCAGCAGACCAAGACCCGCACCGCGCTGGAGTACTTCTCCAAGATGGCGTCGACTCCGGCCTAGACACCCCACCCCGGGCTTTCACGCTTGTTGAAGAACCGCTGAGGTTCTTGGACGAGCGTGAAACGAATCAGGGGTGCGCTACCGTCCGTCCATGTCGGAGGGGCGGCTGGTCCGTCTCGGCGGTCATGTTCGAGGGGCCGTCATCGTCGGCTGGGTCGTCATCCTTGCGCTCATCCTGCGGAACACGATCTTCCTGTCGCTCGACACCGTGAGCAACTACGTCCACGTGTGGTGGGTGGGTGACAACCTCCGAGCCGGGAACGGCATCCCGTTCCACATGCCGGTCATCGGGCACGGTGAGGCGCTCGCCTTCCCTTACGGGTTCGTGCCCTGGCTCACGGCCGGGCTGCTCTGGCCCGTCCTGGGCGATTGGGTCGTGACGCTGTGGATCGCCCTCGGGTTCGTGCTCGTGGTGGCGGCCATGTTCTGGGCGCTGCCCGAGATCCGTCGTGGTTGGTGGGCCGCGGCGGCCCTCCTCAACCCGATGCTCGTCCTGGCGCCGATCAGCGGCCAGCTTCCGTTCCTCTGGGCGATGGCCTTCCTGTTCGCGGCCATCGGGTGCTGGCGGCGAGAGCGACCGTGGTTGGCGGCCGTCCTGGGCGGCCTGGCCCAGGCCACGCACCCCGCCGTCGTCGGGCCGCTCGTGTTGCTGCTGATCCTCTCGTGGTGGCGGTGGGAGCCCCACCGGCGGCGGTTGCTCCGGACGTACGCCGCCTCGATCGCCATCGCCGCCCCCGCGGCGTGGATCACCATCGTGTCCCCTGTCTTCGCCGACACGCCCGTCGCCACCACCGTCTTGACCTTCGTAGCCACGCTGATCGAACGGGCGCCCGTGCTCTTCGTGCCGATCGCGCTCGCCGCCGTGCGCCGCAACGGGCTCGGTGGGCTGCGCCGGCCCCACCTCCACCGCGAGGTCGTGGCGGCGGCCGCGGTGTTCGTCGCCGTCATCCTGAACATTGCGTTCCTGCGCCCGCTCGGCACGAACGACGCCTGGGCCGCCCTCAACCGCCAGCCCGACCAGAACCTGTCGGCGCTGATCCGGTCGCCACAGTTCGTACCTGGAGCCACGTACCGCATACTCCGGCACGGCGACGAGAAGCTCGGCATGTACCAGTTGCTCCGGGCCGGGGCCCACCTCGACTCGGAGCTCTTCCCCGAGAGTTTCGGCCGCCGCAGCTTCCCGTCGCTCGAGCGCTACACGGAGTTCCTCGCGCAACGCAAGGTCGACGTCGTCATCGCGTTCGACAGCTATGACCGCAAGTGGAAGACGAACGAACACCACCTGCTCGAGCAGCTCACGGGTGTGGGCTGCAACGGCGTGCACGTGAACGTGGTGAAGATCGACGCCGGCGACGGCGTGGACGTGTATCGAATCGGGCCCTGT
>DASXAI010000081.1:0-3391 GCA_036406775.1 Acidimicrobiales bacterium | reverse complement strand
GCATCGCCGGCGTGCACCTCGTCGAGCCGGCGATCCATCGCGACGACCGCGGACTGTTCCTCGAGACGTACCGCCGCGAGTGGTTCCCCAACGGTCGCGAGATGGTGCAGGCGAACCGGGCGAACCGTCAGGCGGGCACCTTGGTGGGGCTGCACTACCACCTGCACCAGGCCGACTACTGGTACGTCCCGTTCGGCGCGGCCAGGGTCGTGCTCCACGACCTGCGCGAGGGCGGTCCGACCGACCGGGCGACGCTCCTCCTCGAGCTGTCGGGTGACAACCACCGCGGGGTGTTCATCCCGCCCGGCGTCGCCCACGGGTTCGTCGCGCTGAGCGACGTCGTGATCACGTACCTGGTCGACGGCTACTACAACCCGGCCGACGAGCTGGGCGTGGCGTGGGACGATCCGGCCGTCGTCGCCGACTGGGGCATCGCCGATCCCATCCTGTCGGCGCGCGATCAGGCCAACCCCCGGCGGGCCGAGATCCCGGCCGGCCGTCGTCCCTACTGGTCGCTGAGGACCTGAGTCTCGATGACCAAGCTGCTCGTCACCGGCGCCGCCGGCTTCATCGGTACCAACTTCGTGCGGTACTGGTCCGAGCATCACGCCGGCGACGACATCGTGGCGTTCGATGCCCTGACCTACGCCGGCGTGCGCGAGAACGTCGACGGTCTGCCGCGCGTCGAGTTCGTCCAGGGCGACATCGGCGACCTGCCGTTGCTGGAGGAGCTCCTGCGCGATCGGCGGATCGACGTCATCGTGAACTTCGCCGCCGAGTCGCACAACAGCCTGGCCATCCTCGACCCGGCTCGCTTCTTCCGCACCAACGTCCTCGGCACGCAGACGCTGTGCGAGGCGGCCAAGCGAGCGGGCGTCGGGCGCCTGCACCACGTGTCGACGTGCGAGGTGTACGGCGATCTCGACCTCGACACCGATCAGGCCTTCACCGAATCGTCGCCCTACCGGCCCCGCACGCCGTACAACGCCAGCAAGGCGGGCGGCGACCATGCCGTGCGCGCCTACCACGAGACGTGGAACCTGCTCGTCACCATCACGAACTGCGCCAACAACTACGGGCCGTACCAGTTTCCGGAGAAGGTCATCCCGTTCTTCACCACACAGGCGCTGCAGGACAAGGAACTGCCGTTGTACGCGTCGACGGAGAACCGGAGGGAGTGGATCCACGCCGTCGACCACTGCCGGGCCATCGACATGATCCTCGAGAGGGGCCGGGTCGGCGCCACCTACCACGTCGGCACCGGCGTCGAGAAGAGCATCATGGAGATCGCCGACCTCGTCCTCGGCCATCTCGGCAAGCCCGCGAACCTGAAGACGATCGTGCCTGATCGGCCCGGTCACGACCGTCGCTACGTGCTCGACTGGTCCAAGATCCGTACCGAGCTGGGCTGGACACCGACCGTTCCCTTCGAACATGGCATCGCTGCCACGATCGACTGGTACGCCGTGAACCGGGCGTGGTGGGAGCCGCTCCGGGACCGGGCGCCGGTCGCCGAGGGCACGGCCTGGGTACCGGCTCGTTGAGAGTTCTCGTCACCGGCGCCGGCGGCCAACTGGGTCGCGACGTCGTCGCCGCGTGCGAGCAGGCGGGCGACGACGTCGTCGCCGCCGAGCGCACCCGCCTCGACGTGACCGATCGTGATGCCGTGCTCGGCTCCGTGCTCTCGGTGCGGCCCGACGTCGTGGTCCACACCGCGGCGTGGACGGCCGTGGACGCGTGCGAAAGCGATCCGGCGCGGGCGTACCGCGACAACGCCCTCGCCGTGCGATGGGTGGCCGAGGCGTGCGCGCGCGGCGACGCCCATCTCGTGCACCTGTCCACCGACTACGTGTTCGACGGTGAGCAGACCGAGCCGTACGTCGAGTGGGACCAGCCCGCGCCACGGTCGGTGTACGGGCGGTCGAAGTGCGCGGGGGAGCGGGAGGCGGCGGGGCTGCTGCCGGGTGCGACGATCGTGCGCACGTCGTGGGTGTGCGGCGCCCAGGGCGCCAACATGGTGAAGACCATCCTGCGACTGGCGGCCCAACAGGATCGCCTCACCTTCGTCGACGACCAGCGCGGCCACCCGACGTTCACGGCCGACCTGGCGCCGATGATCCGGCGCCTCGCCGTCGACCGCCGGCCGGGCGTCCACCACGTCACGAACCAGGGCGCGGTGAGCTGGTTCGAGTTCGCCCAGGCGGTGCTGACGGCGGCGGGACTGGACCCGGGCCGCGTGTCGCCCATCGCGACTCGTGATCTCGTACCGGCGCGCCCGGCGCCGCGGCCGGCCAACTCGGTGCTCGACAACGTCGTCCTGCGCATGGCCGGGATCCGGCTGCTGCCCGACTACCACGAGCCGCTGGAACAGCTCGTCAAGCAGTTGGTTTGAGCGCTCCGTCCCGGTTGTCGAGGAACCACTCGATCGTACGGGCCAGGCCGTCCTCGAACGGCGTGGTGGCCCGCCAGCCGAGCAGCGCCTCGGCGCGGGAGGCGTCCACCCGCCGGCGGGGCTGGCCGTCGGGCTTGGCGGGATCCCAGCGCAGTTCGCCCTTGAATCCGGTGAGCCGGGCGATGTGCTCGACGGTCTCGCGGATCGACACCTCGTGATCGGCGCCGAGGTTCACCGGCTCCGGGTCGTCGAGCAGTTCGGCGGCGAGGACGATGCCCTCGGCGGCGTCGTCGATGTAGAGGTACTCGCGAGTGGCCCGCCCCGTGCCCCACACCTCGACCTTGTCGTCGCCCGCATCGACCGCCTCGACGCACTTCTTGATGAGCGCCGGGATCACGTGCGACACGGCCGGATGGAATTTGTCGCCGGGCCCGTAGAGGTTGGTGGGGATCAGGAACGCCGACCGCTGGCCGTGCTGGGCCCGGTTCACCTGCGCGTGCACGAGCAATGCCTTCTTGGCGATGCCGTACGGCGCGTTCGTCTCCTCGGGATAGCCGTCCCACAGCGTGTCCTCGCGGAACGGCACGGGCGTGAACTTCGGGTAGGAGCACACGGTGCCGACCAGGACGGTCTTGGCCACGTCGTGACGCCGGGCCGCCTCGAGCACGTGGGTGCCCATCAAGAGGTTGGACAGGTAGAGGTCGGCCGGAGCCTCCTGGTTGTACCCGATCCCGCCGACGCGGGCGGCCAGGTGCACCACCACCTCGGGGCGCGTGTCCGCGAACAGCTGCTCGGCGGCGCCGTGGTCGGTCAGGTCGTACTCGGCGCGTCGCGGGGCCACGACGTCCGCGCCCCGCTGGCGCAGCTTGGCCACCACGACGCGACCGAGGAAGCCCGAGCCGCCCGTGACCAGGACGCGCCGGTCGGGCCAGGTGGGGGTCGCCATCCGGGCCATGTTACGGGGACGGACGGCCGCCGACCCGACCACCCGAAGTTGAA
>DASXAI010000080.1:0-3467 GCA_036406775.1 Acidimicrobiales bacterium | reverse complement strand
CGCATCAGCACGATGGCGTCCAACCGGGGCGCGGTGGAGCGAGCCGTCGCTGAGGCCGACGTCGTGATCGGCGCCGTGCTCGTCGCGGGAGGGCGGGCCCCGATCGTCGTCACCGAGGACATGGTGCGCACGATGAAGGCGGGCGCCGTCGTGGTGGACGTCGCCGTCGACCAGGGTGGCTGCATCGAGACCACGCACGAGACGACCCACAACGACCCGGTGTACGAGTTGCACGGCGTCATCCACTACGCCGTCGGCAACATGCCCGGCGCTGTCCCCTACACGTCCACTTACGCCCTCACGAACGCCACCCTGCCGTACGTCCACGAGGTCGCCGTCCGCGGCTCGGCTGAGGCGTGCGCCGCCGATCCGGCCCTTCGCCACGGCTGCAACACCGTGGCCGGCCACGTCACCAACGAGCCCGTGGCCGAGTTCCTCGGCGTCGACTCCGTCGACCCCACCGCCGCCCTCGCTCGCTGACGCAACCCGTCAGAGGACAGTGCGGCCACCGAACGACGCGGTGTCCTCAGGGAACGCCCGGATGATGCTGTCCTGCGTCCACGACGCCACGAGCCGGCCATCGGCGGTGAAGGCATCGCCCCGCGCGTACGCGCGGCCAGCGCCGGCATAGGGGCTGCGGAACTCCAGGAGGTGCCAGTCGCTGGCCTGGCTGGCTTCGTGGAACGTGACGGTGTGGGTCATGATGCCCGTCGAGATCGTCCCGTGCGCCGACGCAGTGCCGACGCCGGGATGCGGGAGCATCGCCGTCGCGATGTCCGGGCCGGCGCTCTCGAAGGCGAGGAAGGCCTGCGCGTGTCGGGGGTCGGGGCCGCCGTCATCGAGTCTGGCCCACACACGCAGGAGCGGTGGTGCCACGGTCTGGCCGCTGATGACGTCGACCCCGCCGACGATCCGTTGCACCCGGCCGCCCAACGTTCGGGCGCCATCGCCGATGCGGTAGCCGTCATACGGTGTCGCCTCGTCAGGAGGTCCGACCGCGGGTGCGGGCCGGCCATGGCGAATGACGTCGGCCTCGGGTTGATGGAGGAGCACGAGCGCCCAGGCGCAGAGGCGCCCGCCTTGTCCTGCCGTCACCACCGCGGTGGCAAAGGCCCGGCCGGCGTGCATCGGCTCGACCTCGATGGTGTAGGGCTCCTGACGGACGGCGGGGCGACCGATGAGCGTCTGGATCGACTTGACCACCTTGGTCGAGTCGGCCGAGTTGGCCGCCAACAGCATCTGGGCGACGAACTGACCGCCGAAGACGACGTCGCCCTCGCCCACCTCGGCCAAGCTGCGGGCAAGGAAGGTGCCGTCGGGCTGGGCCTCGAGGTCGAAGGCCTCGTTGAGGTGCCCGACCATCTCCATGGGGTCGCCACGGTATCGCTGGCGGGTAGGGCGAATTAGCGTTGCGTCCGTGAAGATCGGACTGAGCACCGGGTACTGGGGATCGGGGCCGCCGGCGGATGCCGCTGACGCGGTGATGGAGGCCGACCGCCTCGGCTTCGACTCGATCTGGACGGCCGAGGCCTACGGGTCCGACGCCCTCACCCCGTTGGCGTGGTGGGGGGCGCGCACCCAGAACGTCAAGCTCGGCACGTCGATCGTCCAACTGTCGGCGCGCACGCCGGCGGCCACGGCGATGGCGGCCATGACGCTCGACCACCTGTGCGGTGGCCGCGTCCTGCTCGGTCTCGGCGCGTCCGGGCCGCAGGTGGTGGAGGGCTGGTACGGCCAGCCCTACCCGAAGCCCCTGGCGCGCACGCGCGAGTACGTCGAGATCATCAAGCGCATCGTGCGCCGCGACGAGCCGGTGGCGTTCGCCGGCGAGCACTACCAGTTGCCGTACCCGGGTGGCACCGGACTCGGGAAGCCGCTGAAGTCGACGATCCACCCGCGCCGCACGGAGATCCCGATCTACATCGCCGCCGAAGGCCCGAAGAACGTCGCCCTCGCCGCCGAGATCGGTGACGGCTGGCTGCCGCTGTTCTTCTCGCCCAAGGAGGACGGGTTCTATCGCCAGTGCCTCGCCGAGGGGTTCGCCGCCTCCGGCGACGCGAGCAAGGCCGAGCGCTTCGACGTGGCCGCGCCCACCTTCATCGTCCCGGGCGACGACGTCGAGAAGTGTGCCGACATGATGCGGCCGATGGTGGCGCTCTATGCCGGCGGTATGGGTGCCCGGGGCGCCAACTTCCACTTCGACGTGTTCGCTCGCATGGGCTGGGAAGCCGAGGCCACCAAGATCCAGGACCTCTATCTCCAGGGCCGCAAGCAAGAGGCCATCGCCAGCGTGCCCCTCGCCATGGTGGAGGACGTGGCCCTCGTCGGCCCGATCGACAAGATCCGCGGCGAACTCGACCGCTGGCGCGACACGTGCCTCACGACGATGCTGGTATCGGGTCCGCCGAACGTCCTCGGGATGTACGCCGAGCTGATCTCAGGCTGAACCACCGCGCCGCCACCACGGCTACCACCAGCAGCCCGATGAGCGTGGGCAGCGAGTAGAAGCCGAGGTTTCGCACCAGGCCGCCTCCCATCGGTCGCGTGCTGGCGGCGGCGACGATGCCGACGACGAGTGGCCACACGACGCGCCGTCCGGCGAGGACGACCGCGGCCGGCGGCAGCGCCCACGTCAGGTACCAGGCGTGCACCGACGGGCCGAGTACCGCCAGCGCCGCCAACGCGCCGGCGAGGCCCACGAGGCCGAGGCGCGGCGTGCGCCACATGAGCACGCCGGCGATCACCACGGACGCGGCCAGGAAGAGATCGCGCACGACCGATGTCACGCGGCCGAGGGCCACCGGCTGCTGCAGGACCCACGCCAGCGTGAGGCCGACGGTGGTCGACAGCGACAGGAGCGAGGTGACGTCCGCGCCCGCTGACAGGCCGCCAACCCATCCCCAGCCGGCTCCGGTGACGATCGACAGAACCTCGAGCACCGCAAGGCTGATGACGAGGGCGACCGCGGTGTGCCCGATCCGGCGGCCGACGGTGGCGGACGGGCCGGGTGCGGTCCAGCCGAGGTAGACGGCGCCCAGGAGAGCGGGCGCCTTCACCGCCGCCCCCAGCGCGCACAGGGCGACGCCCGCCACCCACGCGCCGCGGCCCCGGCCGCGTGCGGCGACGGCGAGCCCGCACGCCATCAAGCCCGCCATGAGCGCCTCGTTGTGCGGGCCGCCGACGAGCTGGACCACCGTCAACGGTCCGGCGACAGCGAGCACGACGGCATCGACCGGATCACGTCCGCTGGTGCGGGCGAGGACGGCGACGCCCAACCCGATGAGGGCCACCCCGGCCACGGCGATCCCGCGCCACAAGATGACGGCGCCGGCGACGCGGTGGCCCGAGGCCCGCACAGCCGCCTCCGACAGCCCGGTGTTGGCGGGACCGTAGGCCGACACCACGTGGCGCCACACCGGATCCACGGCCTGGTAGACGGGCGACGTCAGGCCCAGGTCGGCCGGTTC
>DASXAI010000079.1:0-12487 GCA_036406775.1 Acidimicrobiales bacterium | reverse complement strand
GGCCAGGTCGCCGAGGGGCGCGGCCACCGCGACCACCACGCCGAGGCCGAGGGCGTTGGTGAGGCTGGTGCCGTCGCCGCCCCACGGGTGCAGGCCGAAGAAGTGGACCAGCACCACGACCAGGAAGGCGGCCAGCATGCCGCCGATCAGCCCCTCGACCGTCTTGTTGGGGCTGATCCAGCCGACGAGCGGGGTGCGCCCGGCCGAGGAGCCCACGAACAGGCCTCCGACGTCGTAGGCCACGGTGCCGAGGGCCAGCGTGAAGATGGTGCCGGTGCCGTTCGGGAACTGCAGGATCAGCGCCGCGAACGAGCCGAGCAAGCCGATGTAGAGCACGCCCAGCAGGGTGACGGCCGTGTTCGGCAAGGGGCCCGACTCCAGCCCCGACGACAGGATGAACCACACGAGGGTGGCGGCGATGGCCAGGAAGCAGACGAGGGGCAGGGCGGGGACGCCCTTCCAGTACGCCGCCAGCGGGAGCCCGGCGACGGCAGCCAGACCGGCCAGCGTGGCCGGCTGGTAGCCCTTCTCGCGCAGCTTGTCGTAGAACTCGATGGCCGCCACCCCGAGGACGGCGACCACCAGGGCCATGGCGTAACGGGCGCCGAGGGCGAGGAGGATCCACGCCACCGCGCCGACGGCCAGCCCGACGCCCACCGCCATCGGCAGGTCGCGCCCGGCCACCCCGCCGGTGGGGTGGTCGATGTCGTCGCGACCCGGCCGAGGCGTGGTGGCCACGGGCCCGGTGATCGGCCGGCGGGTGCGGATCGGCGTGACCCGGGACTGCTCCGGCTCGGCGGTGTACGGCTCGTCGTCGAAGAACGGGTCGACGGCCGAGCCCTGCTCGTCGAGGGCGCCGACCCGGGTGCCGCTGCCCAGCGACACGAAGTCGAGGGTGTCGTCGGTCTCGAACCCGGGCCGGTCGTCGCGCCACACCGGGCTCGGCGACGCCCACGGGTCGTCCGCGTCGGGGGTGCCGGTTCCGCCGGCGTCATCGCCGAAGATGCGAGGTACCTCCCCGGTGGGCGGCTCGGTCCAGTGCGGGAGCGGGCCCGTGTCATCCGGGTTGAAGCGCAGCGGCGGCTCGTCGGCCGGGCCGATGATGCGTACGGATTCAGCGGGGTCGTCCGGGGACACCCGGAAGGGCGGAGCCAGCTCCTCGTCCTCGGCGTCCGCGTCGACGCGGCTGTTCGGGTCCTTGCGGTTGCCGCCCGTGTCGTCGGTCATGATGACCCCCTTCGCGCTCGATGGCCCAGCCTGGCGCCGGCTAGACCTCGAGCAGCTCGTGCTCCTTGCGCGCCAGCGCCTTGTCGATCTCGTCCGTGTGCTCGTGCGTGATCTTCTCGAGCTCCTTCTCGGCGCGGTCGAGCTCGTCGACGGAGATGTCCCCGGCCTTCTCCGTGGACTCCAGGTGCTTGCGGGTGTCCCGGCGGACGTTGCGCACGGCGACGCGTCCGTCCTCGGCCATGTGCCGGACCACCTTCACGTACTCCTTGCGCCGCTCCTCCGTGAGCGGCGGGAACGCCAGACGAATCACCGTCCCGTCGTTGCTGGGCGCGATCCCGAGATCGCTGTCGCGGATCGCCTTCTCGACGGCGGCCATGGCGTTGCGGTCGTGGGGCCGCACGACGAGCAGCCGGGCCTCGGGCACGCTGAACCCGGCCAGTTGCTGCAGCGGGACGTCGGTGCCGTAGTAGTGCACCAGGAGCTTCTCCACCAGGGCGGGCGCCGCCCGGCCGGTGCGAACCGTGGCGAACTGGCTCTGGACGTGTTCGACGGCCCGTCCCATCTTGTCGATGCCCTCGAGAAGGATCTCGTCCGTCTCGTCGCTCACTGGTGCACCATCCAGACCGCGTCCCCGAGCTCGCGTCGCTCGCTCATCCGACCAGCGTACCGACGTGGCGACCCTCCAGGACGGACCGCACGTTGCCCTTGGCCAGCACGTCGAACACGACGATCGGAATGCGGTTGTCCATGCAGAAGGTGATGGCGGTCGAATCCATCACCTTCAACCCGAGGTTGATGACCTCGATGTAGCTGATCTTGTCGTAGCGGGTCGCGTCCGGATCTTCCTTGGGATCGGCCGAGTACACGCCGTCGACGCCGGAGTGGGTGCCCTTCAGGATGGCCTCGGCGTCGATCTCGGCGGCCCGCAGCGCCGCAGTGGTGTCGGTGGTGAAGAACGGGTTCCCCGTACCCCCGGCGAAGATGACCACCCGCCCCTTCTCCAGGTGGCGGATGGCCCGGCGCCGGATGTACGGCTCGGCGATCTTGGGCATCTCGACCGCCGTTTGCACCCGGGTGGGCTGGCCCGCCCGCTCCAGGGAGTCCTGGAGGGCGAGCCCGTTCATCACGGTGGCGATCATGCCGATGTAGTCGGCCTGGGCCCGGTCCATCCCCGAGCTGGCCGCCGCCGGCAGCCCGCGCCAGAAGTTGCCGCCGCCGACCACCACGGCGATGTCGACGCCGAGGTTCTGGCGCACATCGACGATCTCGTTCGCCAACTGGTCGAGGGTGTCGGTGTCGAGCCCGAACCCCGAGGGCGAGGCGAGGGCCTCGCCCGACAGCTTCAGCACGACCCGCTTCCACGGCGGGTTGGGTGCGCGGCCGTCGGGCGACGCCTCGCCCATCAGCCGATCTCGACCTGCGCGTACCGCACGATCCGCGCCCCGCCGAGGAGCTGGGAGATCGTCTGCTTGTCGTCCTTGGCGTAGGGCTGCTCGAGCAGGGCGACGTCCTTGAAGAAGCCCGCGAGGCGGCCCTCCACGATCTTGGGCAGCGCCTTCTCGGGCTTGCCCTCGTTGCGGCTGATCGTCTCGAGCGTCTGGCGCTCGTGATCCACCACGTCGGCGGGCACGTCGTCCTTGCTCAGGTACCGCGGCCGGGCGAAGGCGATGTGCACGGCGATGTCGTGGGCCAGCTGCGCCGAACCGCCCTGCAACTGCACCAGCACGGCGTTGACGCCCCGGCCCCCCTGGACGTGCAGGTACGAGTCGAGGACGTCGCCGTCGCCGGCTTGGAAGCGCACCACGTCACCCACCTCGATCTTCTCCTTGAGGGTGATGCGCAGGTCCTCGATCTCCTTGGCCCGTTGGTCGACGACCTTCTCGTCGTGGTGGGCGACCAGCGCCGCCAAGTCGGCGGCCAGCTTCTTGAAGTGCTCGGACTGGGCGACGAAGTCGGTCTCGCACTTGAGCTCGACGATGCTGGCGACGTTGCCGTCGACGAACAACGCCACCGCGCCCTGGCTGCTCTCACGGTCGTCGCGCTTGGCCGCCGCCGCCAGGCCCTTCTCCCGCAGCCACTGCGCCGCCGCCTCGGCGTCGCCGTCGGCGGCCTCGAGCGCCCGCTTGGCGTCCATCATCCCGGCCCCCGTGGCCTGGCGCAGCGCCTGCACGTCCTTGGCCGTGAACGGCATCAGCCCTCCCCGCTCGCGTCGGTGGACAGAGGTGCCTCAGCCGCCACCGACGGCGCCACCGCGACCGCCTCGGCGTCGGCGGCCTCCTGCTCGGCCTCGGCCTGGGCCTCAGGCGGCGTGGGCACGGGCTCCGACGCGACGGCGCGCACCGGCCCGGCCGACTCCTGCACCTCCTCGACCTCGGGCTCCCGCTCCCGCGCCGCCCGCTCGCGCTCCTCGGCCGCGCCGGCCGCCTGCGCGGCCAGCCGGGCCTCCCGTTCGGCCTGGGCCGCAGCCGCCTGACGCCGGGCGTCGGCCTGCTGCGCGGCGACCGCCGCCTCCTCCTCGGGCGTGCGCTGGCGGACCCCCGGAGCGCCCGCCCCGCCGGGGCCGCTGACCGCCGGGCCGCCCGCCGCACCCGGGCTCCGCCGGCTGGCGATGAACCGGCCCTCCTGAACCGCGTCGGCGATGATGCGGCACATCAGCGTGCCGGCTCGGATGGCGTCGTCGTTGCCGGGGATCACGTACTGCACGACATCGGGGTCGCAGTTGGTGTCGACCACGGCGACAACCGGGATCCCGAGCTTGTTGGCCTCGGTGACGGCGATGTGCTCCTTCTTCGTGTCGAGCACGAACACGGCCTCGGGCCGCCGGGTCATGTTGCGGATGCCACTGAGGTTGCGCTCCAGCTTCTCGAGCTCACGCCCGAGGATGAGCGCCTCCTTCTTCGGCATGGCGTCGAACTCGCCCGACGTCCGCATCCGTTGGTACTCCGTCATCTTCCCGACCCGCTTGGCGATGGTCTCGAAGTTCGTGAGCATCCCGCCCAGCCACCGCTCGTTCACGTACGGCATGCCGCACAGCTCGGCGTAGCTGCGGATCGGGTCCTGCGCCTGCTTCTTCGTGCCGATGAACAGGATCGTCCCGCCGTCGGCCACGAGGTCACGCACGAAGGCGTACGCCGTTTCGATCCGGGCGAGCGTCTGCTCTAGATCGATGATGTAGATGCCGCTGCGCTCACCGAAGATGAAGCGCTTCATCTTGGGGTTCCAGCGGCGGGTCTGGTGTCCGAAGTGGACACCCGCTTCCAGCAACTGACGCATGGTGACGACCGGCGCCATGATCTTCACGTCTCCTTCCTGCGGTTGGCTTGGCGACACCGCCCGCGCCCCGGAGGGCGACCGCAGGTGGCGGGTCGCTCGTGGATTCGTCGGCCATCGGGCCGGTCGACCATGGTAGCGGACCAGGACCGCGGCCGATCCGGCGTGACCCCGGCCCGGCGAGCCGTCGTTCGGCACCAGGCGAGGTCGCAGCCTCCACCCGCCCAACAGCAGCTCGGGGTCGAGATAGACGTCGCCGCGACGCACGCCGAAGTGCAGCCTCGCACCTGTGGTGCCGAGCACGTCGCCTTGGGCGACGCGCTGCCCGGCGCGCACGGCGACCGAGGCGACGTAGGCATAGCTCGTGCGCAGGCCGTCGGGATGGGTAACCGTGACGTACAGGTCGGCGCCGATGGCGCCGGCGAAGGTGACCACGCCGCCGGCACTGGCCCGCACCGGCGTCCCCGGCGCGACGGCGTAGTCGATGCCCCGGTTGCCGGCACACCACGTGCACGGCGGCGGCCGGAAGTGGTCGACGATCGGTCCGACGACCGGCGCCTCGTAGGTCGAATGCGGCCGCGGTCGGCCCTGGACCGGCGCCGCGGACGCGTCGGCAGTAAGCGGCGACCCGATGGTGAGCGCGATCGTGACGACGGCGGCAAGCACGAACACGGAAGCCTCCGGAGCGACTCGAAGGGGATGCGTGGCCGCGCCGACGCGGCGAGAAGGTCAGGCCCGCGGGTGGGTCTGGTCGTAGACCGCCTTCAGGCGGTCACGACTCACGTGGGTGTAGATCTGCGTGGTGGCCAGGTCGGCGTGGCCCAGCAGCTCCTGCACGGCGCGCAGGTCGGCCCCGCCGTCGAGCAGGTGCGTAGCGAAGGTGTGGCGGAGGGCGTGCGGATGCGTGGGTGACGGCGCCCGGTGGTCGAGGACCCGCCGGACGTCGCGCGGCGTCAAGCGCCGTCCCCGGCGGTTCAGGAACAGGGCCTCGCCGTCGACTGCGACGTTCGTGGTTGGGAGGGCGGCCACGAACGCTGCTCGCCCGCGCCGGGTCCAGGCCGCCACCGCCTCGGCGCACGGCTCGGACATCGGCACCCGGCGCTGGCGACCGCCCTTGCCCCAGACGGAGACCGACCGGCTCCGGACGTCGACGTCGGCCGGACCGAGCTGGCACACCTCGGCCACCCGTAGCCCACTCCCGTAGAGCAGCTCGAGCACGGCGTCGTCGCGCCAGCGGACGGGCTCGGGGTCGTGGTCGACGGTCGCCGGCGGGTCGTCGAGGAGACGGGTCAGCTCGTCGGGCCGGAGGACCCGAGGCAACCGGGCCTCGCCCTTCGGCGCCGAAAGTCCCCGGGCCGGGTCGGAGGCGACGACGCCCGTGCGCGCCAGCCAGGCGAAGTAGCGCCGCAATGAGGACGCTGACCGCGCGATCGAGCGCCGGGCGTAGCGCCGCGTGGTGAGGTAGGCGAGGAAGCGCCGGAGTACGAGCCGGTCGACCGCCTCGGGCCCCGAGAGCTCGGAGCGCTCGGCCCATCTGACGAAGCTCGTGAGGTCGCGGCGGTAGGCGGCGACGGTGGCCGGGCGGGCCGCCGTGAGCGATCGCTCGAAGTCGTCGACGCGCCACGACACAGGCGAGAACGTACCGACGGACGCGGGGCAGGAGGTCGACCCTCATGCGACGCCTCCCGGAGCCCGTTCGAACCACCCGGCGGTTCGCATCAACCAGCCCGCTGCCTCCAGGCGCGCCAGGGCGAGCGCCGAGTCGTCGATGGTGAGGCCCGAGTGGGCCTGCACGCGTTGGAGATCGAGCGGCTGGTCGCCGAAGAGGGCGAGCACGACGGCGTCGTCGCCTTCGGGTGGGGGTCGATCGTCGCCGGGCCGGCAACGAGCGCGTCCGGACGACAAGCCGAGGGCGACGAGGACGTCGGTGACATCGAGAACGGGAGTGGCGCCGTCGGCGATGAGGCGATTCGTGCCTTCGGCCGCGACGTTCCGAGGCGAACCAGGCACCGCGAGCACAGGGATGCCACGCCGTTCGGCGGCTTCGACCGTGACGAGCGAGCCGCCGGCGGCGCGCGACTCCACCACGACGACGAGTTCCGACAGCGCGGCCAGGATCCGGTTGCGCAACGGGAAGCGGTAGCCCTCGGGAGACGTACCCGGTGGCACCTCGGCCAACAGCACCCCGTGCGTGGCAACGTCGGACCACAGGTCGCGATGCTCGCCCGGGTACACGACATCGAGCCCGCACGCCACGACGCCGACGGGCGGCGCGCCGTGCGCCATCAGGGCGCCTCGATGGGCGGCGCCGTCGATCCCCCGGGCCAGGCCCGACACGACCCGGACGTCGGCCGCAGCGAGGCCGGCGCCCAGCTCGCGCGCCACATCGCGACCGGTGGCGGTGGCGTTGCGAGTGCCGATGACGGCGACCCGCCGCCCGTCGAGCGCGTCGAGGTCGCCGCGCGAGAACAGGACCGCCGGAGCCTCACGGTCGACGGCCAGGATGTCTGGGTAGCCGGGCCGGCCGAGCAGGTGCACAGCGACGCAGGCGGTGGCGCAACGGGCCCAGACCTGCTCGGGTGGGTGGCGGCCGGCGTGGGCACGCCACCGGTCTGGGAGTTCGGGCGCGCGGCGAATGGCCTCGGCGACGCCCGCGTTCGGAGGCGCCTGGCCCGTGACCGAGCGCCAGACCTCGAACGGTGGTTGCTGTTGCAACATCTTGCGCAGACGGGCGGGCCACATCCCGGGAAAGCCGGCCAGCGTGGCCGCGTACGCCTCCGGAGGAAGACCATCAGTGGTCATGCCACTGCCTCCCGGCCCAGCTCGGTGGGGTCGATGCGGAGGCTCAGTGCCATCACCACCGACGCCTCGTCGACGAGGTCGTCCTTGCCGTCGAGATCGGCCAGTGTGCGAGCGACGCGGCGGACCCGATGGAGACCACGACCGGTGAGGCGCCCGGCTTCCAGCTCGCGGCGCAACACGGCCCGGGCCGCCGGAGCGAGGGGCGCCAGCTCGTCGAGCCGATGGGAAGGGATGCGCGCGTTGAGCGGAACGCCACGGGCCGCCGCCCGCTCGCGGGCTTGACAGACGCGCGCTCGCACGACGGCCGAGGGCTCCCCCGGCTCGAAGTCGAGCAGCTCCTCCACCGCCGGCCGGTCGACCTCGAGCCGGAGGTCGAACCGGTCGAGCAACGGGCCGGAGACACGGCGCAGGTAGCGCAGCCGGCCGTTCTTCTCGCACCGGCAGGCGCCGGGCGCGCCGCTGGCGCCGCACGGACACGGGTTCATGGCCGCCACGAGAAGGAAGCGAGCCGGGTAGTCGACCGTGGCGCGAGCGCGGGTGACCCGCACGACGCCTTCTTCCAAGGGCTCCCGTAGGCCGTCGAGCACGGCGCCGCCGAACTCGGCGAGCTCGTCGAGAAAGAGGACACCGCCATGCGCGCAACTGACTTCGCCCGGCCGCATGGCAGCCGTGCCGCCGCCGACCATCGCCACCGTGGACGCCGTGTGGTGCGGCGCCCGCAGCGGCGGGAGGATGACGAGACCCTCCGGCGGCAGTGCGAGCCCGGCGGCCGAGTGCACCATCGTGGTCTCCAGTGCCACGTCCGGATCGAGCGGCGGAAGCAGGCCGGGAAGGCGCTGCGCCAGCATCGTCTTGCCCGATCCCGGCGGCCCGATCAGCAGGAGGTGATGACCGCCGGCGGCGGCCGCCGTGAGAGCGCGCCGGGCGAGCGCCTGGCCACGCACGTCGGCGAGGTCGGGCACGACGCCCGGCGACGGCGCCGGGCGCTCAGGGGGTTGGTCGGGCCACGGCCGCTCCCCCCGGAGCACGCAGATCAGCTCGGCGAGCGAGCGCACACCGCGTACGACGCCGGCCGCGACGAGCTGCACCTCGGGCACGCAATCGATCGGCACCACGGCCACGTCGTGATGAAGGGCGGCGCCCAACGGCACCATGCCGGTGACGCGGCGGATGGAGCCGTCGAGCCCGAGCTCACCGACGAAGGCGAGGCCCTCGATGGCGGTCGGCGGCACCACCTCGGTGGCCACGAGCAACCCGACGGCGATCGGCAGGTCGAGCCCGGCGCCGCCCTTGCGCACGCCCGACGGCGCCAAGTTCACGGTGAGGCGCTTGTTCGGCCACGAGATGCCGCTCGACACGAGGGCGGCGCGCACGCGGTCGCGCGCTTCGCGGCACACCTCGTCGGGCAGGCCCACCACCGTGAAGGCCGGCAGGCCTTGGCCCACGTGGACCTCGACGACAACGGGCCGCCCGCGCGCGCCGAGCAGGGTTGCGGATGGGACTGCCGAAAGCACAGCGACCTCCTCGATGAGACGACTCGAGACGAGGAGGCGGGATCGGCCGCGCCTTCGACGGCGAGAGGCACGATAGCGGAGGGGTGTGACAGGGGACGCGAGATGCCACCAGTCGGGGCATCCGGCCTGCTTGACTGGCCTCGTGCGCCGCTCGGCCGTCACCGCCTCCGTCGCCGGCGTCGTGGCGGCCGTGCTGGCTGTGGTGGCGCTGGCGGCGTGCAGCAGCAGCAGTCGGGGTCAGGACGCCTTCTGCAAACGGCTCACGCGCGATCGCGACGCACTAGTGACGGGTGTCGTCGACGCCAAGACGGCGGACACGGCTGCCCAGCAGTACGTCGCCCTCGATGGGCTGGCACCGGAGGCCATTCGGGTGGAGTGGCACCAGCTCACCCAGCTCGTACAGACCGCGGCCAGGCTCGACCCCGGTTCAGCCGACGCGCGCCGAGCCCTCGTGCAGCAGGCCTACGAGTCGGCGCCGGCGGCAGCGACAGTGACGCAGTACGCCAAGTCGACGTGCGGCGTCGATCTCACCGCACCGGTGACGCCACCGCCCACGACGGCCGCGCCCACGACGGCCGCGCCCACGACGGCCGCCCCCGCACCGACCGCCGCGCCCCAACCGGCACCCACAACAGCCGCGCCGCCCACCGGCGGCTGAGTCGCGTTCGACGTGACGGTTTTGAACCCTGGAGGTGCAAAACCGTCACATCGACGCAATGGACGGCCGCGTCAGGAGATCTCGCCCCGGCGCACGATCACGTGGTCGATGATGCCGTAGTCCTTGGCCTCCTCGGCCGTGAACCAGCGGTCGCGATCGGAGTCGACCGTGATCTGTTCGACGCTCTGGCCGGTGTGGTCAGCGATGCGTTCGGCCAGCGTGCGCTTCGTGTAGACCATCTGCTCGGCCTGGATGGCAATGTCGGCTGCCTGGCCCCGCAGGCCGCCCGACGGCTGGTGCATCATGATCCGGGCGTGGGGCAAGGCGTAGCGCTTGCCCTTGGCACCGGCGCACAGGAGGAACTGCCCCATCGACGCGCCCAGCCCCATGCACACCGTGGCCACGTCGCAGCTGACGAATTGCATGATGTCGTAGATGGCCATGCCGGCCGTGACCGACCCGCCGGGCGAGTTGATGTAGAGCCAGATGTCCTGGGTCGGGTCTTCGCCCTCGAGGTACAGCAACTGGGCGCAGATGAGGTTGGCGACTTCGTCGTTGACGTCGGTGCCGAGCGTCACGATGCGGTTGCGGAGCAACCGGTTGTAGATGTCGGTGCGCTGATCGGGTGCTTCGAGCGCCTGGGGGTTGGGCAGGGGGGCCGGCGACATGTCGGGCAGGCTATCGGGGCGCGACCGTCAGCCCTCGTAGCCGTCGTAGCCCTCGTACCGCTCGTGGCCCTCGTCCACCTCGGCGCCGTCGCTGTCCTCGCGACCACCGGTGCGCCGCCAGAGGACGACCACGCCGAGCATCCCGGCGAACAGGATCAGCGCGAAGACGGCGCTCGATCGTGGTCCGAAGGTGTGGCCCCCGAGCCAGCGCACGAGAACGAGCGACACGGCGATGGCGCCGGCGCTGATCGCGCCGTGCACACTGAACATCCGCTGTTTGAGCCGCCGCCGCGGCTGGTCCCGCTCCACCGGTACCGCCCGCACTCGTTGTGTCCTCGTTCCTGGACGCTCGCACGTCGACAGCTCCGGCGGTTCGGACGCCCGGGGGACGGCCCGCCCGCCACCCGGCCGTCCCCCGGAGCCCGTACGTACGACGGTGTCAGAAGGCGACGACCAGGGACAATGAGCCGTTCGGATCAACGGGCCTGCGAACGACCGGTGAACAGCACCACGACGCGCTCATCGTCACGAAGGTGTGGACGGAACGCGCGCACGCCGGCCAGGCCGGCGGCGCCGGTGGCGTCGACGGGGATCGTCGTGGCCTCCCGCGCCAGGTCGAAGGCCGCCGCCACGTCGGCCTCACTGGCGACGACGGGCGAGCCGTTGGAGTGCGCCATCGCGTCGACGACACCGAGCCAGTCGTAGGTCTCGTCGTCGAGGATCCCTGTAGCCATCGACGTGGGTGTGGTGCGCCACGGCCGCATGCAGTCGGACCAGTGCAGCGGGGCGGCAGCCACGCCCACACGCTGGGCACAGTCCCACGCCGCGGCAAGCGGCGCGCAACCCTCGGCCTGGACGGCGTGGAGCGTGACGGCCACGCCCGCCTCCCGCAGGCCGTCACCGACGCCGGTCGCTAACGCGCCGCCACCCACCTGAACGAACACGCGGTCGGCGCCATGGACGTTGAGCGCCGACGCCAGCTCCCATCCGACCGTGCGGCCACCATCGAGGCAGAGCGCGTTCTCCGGACCCTGCACGGTGAACGGGATGGCGCCGCTGTCGACGGCTCGACGGAACCGGGCCATGCAGGGATCGCCGGGCGGACCGCCGGCCTGGCGCGGACACGGCACGACGGCGGCGCCGAGCCGCTCGATCCGACCGAGGACGACGGGGTCGGCATCCGCCGGGACGTACACGTCAAGCGGCCAGTCGGCGGCCAAGGCCAGCGTCGCTGCCGCCAGTGCGGCATTGCCACACGAGGCGATCGCCAGCCGCGGCCGGAGCGCGCCGGCCGGCGCCACACCGGCCCGCTCCGCGGCCAGGAGGTGGAGCAGGATGGACATCAGATGGCGAGCCTTGTGCGACCCGGCCACGTTGCCCGTCTCGTCCTTCACCCAGATGTCGATCCCGAGGGCGTCCGACAGTCCTGCGGCCGGCCCGACCATCGTGGCTGCGAAGCCACTCCCCTCGACATCACGCACTGCCTCGTCGACCTCCTCGACGAGCGACACGGCGGATGCGTCGTCGTAGCCATGGGCCAGTGCGAACCGGTACCACGCCATCCGTTGCCGGTCGGCGACGAACGGGTTCAGGTGGAAATCAGTCGGCGCTTCGGGCGTCGGCTCGATGCGCAGCACGTGGTGGCGATCGGTCGCCGTCGCCCGCGGACAGCGCCACGGCCATGGCGTCTCGATGGCGACACGCGTGCCGCACACGGCGCAGCGATAGCCGGCGCTCACGACGACCCCGCCACGCGCCCGTTGAAGTCGGTGATCAACGCATCCCACCTGTCGAGGTAGCGGGGCAGCGCCGACCAGAACGAGTCGGAGCGCCTCGCGTCGAACACGTCGACGGGCGTG
Source organism: Acidimicrobiales bacterium (assembly GCA_036406775.1). Taxonomy (GTDB): domain Bacteria; phylum Actinomycetota; class Acidimicrobiia; order Acidimicrobiales; family Ilumatobacteraceae; genus DASXAI01. The sequence goes on along the minus strand of DASXAI010000079.1, from coordinate 489 downwards.
CCCTGCTGCTCGACCCACGTGTAGTAGCCGAGGTTGAAGATGCGATGCCGGTCGCGCTCCGTGCACTCGATCATGTCATCGGTGCCGATCGCCCCGAGGTGGCGGCCGTCGACCTCGGCCGCGTCCACGGCACCGAACCCGTCGGGCCACCGGTTGGCGAGCGTCTTGGCCCGTTCGCTCGGGTACATGGCGGCACCGTCGGTGGCCACCGTGAGGACGGCGTCGTCGGGGCCCAGCCCGAGGAGCTTCACCGTCTTCACCGCGGCGAGCAGGTTGCAGATCGACGACAGCCCGAAGTGACCGAGCGCGGTCAGCACGTCGTCGCCGAGGCCGCGCCGTGCCTGCAGGTGCCGCCGCCCGGTGTCCGTGTTGAAGAGGACGTCGAGCTCGTCGGTGGCACGGTCGCTCACGGCGCACACCACGTCGGTGTTCATCACGTTGTGGATGAGCGGGATGTGCTTGTCGCCGATGCCCTGGATGTTGTGCTCG